>DAISHP010000065.1:894-8098 GCA_036822475.1 Bacillota bacterium | reverse complement strand
CTTTCGCCGCGCTCCGCCCACATCGACTTTTCCCCCTCCAGGCCGCCGCTGGCCATTTGCAGGGCAGCCTTCAGCTTGCGGACCACAAAATTGACCACCTGGGCGTCGTGGCCCGTGGCATCAATGACGTAGCGGCTTTGCACGGCCAGAGGGTCGACGTGCAGGTTGGCCATTTCCACCGCTTTCCAGTTTAAAACCAGGCCGGTAATCCGGCCCTCCCGGACCATTACATCTTCGGCGCAAATCAAATTGAAGATTTTCGCCCCGGCCCGCACCGCTCCTAAAATGAGGGCGGCCACCGCCTCAACGGAATTGGCGGTGTAATACCCCTCCTGGAAAACCGCGCAGCGGACCCCCAGTTCGTCTAAAATAGGTTTCGCCTCTTCCTGAACGACAATCTGGTTGAACATCATCCCGCCGCCCCACATGCCGCCGCCAACGCTCAATTTACTTTCAAAAACGACGACGCGCAGGTTTTTTTCGGCCAGGTAGCGGGCTGCCGTAAGGCCCGCCGGCCCTCCCCCGGCAATCGCCACGTCGGTATCGAGGGCAGCCAGCAGATCCTCGGTATAACGGGTGATGATCGCGCGGGAAACAACGATGTCCTCAATTTGCATTTTTCAACCGCTCCTCCTTTAAAAATCCAAACAAAAAGGCACACCCGCCAAAAAGAGTGTACCCCAAAAGCCTCTTTCCCTCCGCGGGCATTATCCCGATCAGGTTTTGCGGGTCAGGTGCTAGGTCAGCCCTTTCTCAGCCCCTCGCGCCAGGAGCTCCCCGTTGTCCGGTATTATGTCCTGTTATGTCCCGGTAACTGTTAAGTTTAATTCAACAAAGCAGTTAAGGAATCCTCCTTTACCCGGGGATTTTTTTCCGGAAAATTTTTTCAAGGTGATAAAGGCTGTAACATTCGTACATTTGGGCACACTTCCGGAAGGCCGCCGCCGCCGGCAGGCCGGACCACCCGGCAGCAGGCACCGGATTTAACCAGATGACGTCCCTGACCTTCCGCGCCATTTCCCCCAGCAGCCCGGCGGCCTGCTCCCAGCAAACCGTCCTGGTATCGCTGACGACGATGAAAACGGCATCAGGCGCGATTAACTTTTTATACTCCCGCCGGAAAGTTTCCAGGGCCAGGTAAAAATTGGTGGTTTGTCCCCATTGCCTGCTTTCGTTCATCAGGTCCGTCATCGTTGCGGCAAAATCCCGCCGGCGTTCGAAATAAGAGGTAACTCTTTCCAGATCCTCGGAAAAAACAAAGCTTTCGATCTTCTGGCCGGCGCTGTTTAAACCGTAGATAAACTGGAGCACGAACCGGGCGTAGCGGGCCATGGAGGCAGAAACGTCGCAGATCAGGACCAGCCGGGGGCGTTTGGGGCGGCGGCCCCGGTACCGCAATTCCAGGGGCGTTCCGCCGTAACGGACGTTTTGCCTGATCGTCCGCCGGAAATCAATGGCCCGGGAGCGGCGGCTCTGCCGGTAGCGGCGGGACAGACGCCCGGCCAGCCGGGCCGAGAGCCGCCGGATCAGCGCGGTCATTTTGGGCAGCTGCTCATCCTGGATATTTTGCAAATCGGCGTAGAGAATTTGCTCGCCGGGATCGCGGTAAAAATCCGCGCTGACGGGGAAAAGGTCCTCCGGGGAAGGAACTTCCTTTTCCTCCGCCTCCCTTTTCAGCAGATAGTAGCGCCAGTAATTCAACGCCGCCTGAACCACCCGCGCAACCAGCTCCCCCGGGTTGTTCACCGGGTTGCCGCGCATTTGGGCGATTAGCTCTTTAAGCCGTTTTTGTTCCCGGGCCGGCAGGCGGGTAAAGGTCTGCAGGTTTTCCCGGGTCAGCCGGTACTTCTCCGGAATGTAACCCTGCCAGGGCTGGAACAGCTGCGCCAGCTCCTGCCCGGCGGCCCGGAGCTTTTGTTCCTCCGCTTCCTTTTGCCGCCGCCAGCGGGCGAAAAGCTCTTCCTTCGCCTCCCCGGGGAGAAAGAACAGATCAAAAGCCCGGTCGAAAACCGGCCGTTCATGCGGGTTTTTGATCAAAAGAGCCTGCAGGGCCGCCTTGACCTGGCGGCGGTCCAGCAGGTCGATCCAGGCCAGCGCCCGGTAGGCGTCCATTGTTTCCGCCACGCTCACCCGCACGCCGGAAAGCCGCAGGACGCGCACAAATTGGGTAATCGCCAAAGACATTTCCGGGGCATGATTCTGCATGCCGGTCTTCGCTTCCCTTCTCCGGAGCAGCGCCGCGCCTAAGCGTGGCGGCAGCCGCCCGCCGCCCGGCAGGCTTCCTGGCGATCTGCCGCCTGGGGGCCGGTTTCGTTTTTCTGGCAACTGTTTAAAAGAGCGGCAAGGCCGATTTTCGATCTGACTAGGTCCTGATCGTCCTGGTTTTTAAGCAGCATGTTCAGGGTGAAATGCAGGTTTTCTTCGGTTAAGCAGTGGGCATTCAAGGCCACCAGCGCCCTGGCCCAGTCCAGGCTCTCCGCGATGGAGGGCCGCTTTTTTAGATCCGCCTGGGAGCGAAGATAACCGGTCACCAGGGCGATCTGCCGGATTAATTTTTCGCCGGCTTCCGGCACCCTGGCTTGCAGAATGCGCACCTCTTTTTCCACGCCGGGGTAGTCCAGGTAAAGGTAAACACACCGGCGCCGCAGGCCGTCGGAAAGTTCCCGTTCACCGTTGCTGGTCAGCACCACCACCGGGACCTGCCTGGCCGTCAGGGTGCCCAGCTCCGGGATGGAAACTTGAAAATCCGACAACAGTTCAAATAAAAAAGCCTCGAAGGGCTCATCCACTTTATCACATTCGTCAATGAGCAAAACCACCCGGCGGTCGGCCCGGATCGCCTTTAACAGGGGGCGCTCCAACAGGTATTCCGGACCAAACAGGCTGGTTTCATCCACGGCGGCGCAGCCGGTTTCTTTTAAAACCTGGATTTTCAGCAGCTGACGCTGGTAGTTCCACTCGTACAAAGCTTTGTTTTCATCCAGGCCCTCGTAGCACTGGAGGCGGATCAGCTCGGTTTGCAAAACCCTGCTTAAGACCTTGCCTACTTCCGTTTTTCCGACGCCCGGCGCCCCCTCCACCAAAAGGGGCTTGCCCAGTTTTAAGGCCAGGTAAATGGTCACCGCCTGCTCTAAGTCGCAGATATACCCTTCCCGTTCCAGCGCCTTGTGCAATTCCGGGATGCTCAAATCCAACAAGCCGGTTCAACCCCTCCTGCAAAGTCGAATCCTTCACTTCAAAGCCGAATCCTGATTCTTGAAACATTTTTGCCGGGCCTTTAGCCAAGGCCGGGGAACCCGTGCTGCCGCAAGGCTTCGTAAAGAACGACGGCCACTGCGTTGGCCAGGTTTAAGGAACGGGCCTGATTAATCATCGGGATGCGCACACAGCGGTCTTTATTCGCCGCCAGCAAGTCCGGCGGCAAGCCCCGGGTTTCCTTGCCGAAAACCAAAAAGGCGTCCGGCGGGTACCGGACTTCCGTGTAGAGGCGCTCCCCCCTGGTGGAAACAAAAAAGAAGCTGTGCTCCGGGTATTTTTGTTCGACCTGGGCAAAACCGTCGTAATAATGGATCTCCACCAGGTACCAGTAGTCCAGGCCGGCCCTCTTCAGGTGTTTATCCTCCGTCGAAAAACCTAATGGGCGCACCAGGTGCAAAACAGTGCCGGTGACGGCGCAGGTCCGGGCTATATTGCCGGTGTTGGCCGGGATTTCCGGCTCCACAAGGACGACGTGCATACTGTTTTCTTCCCTATTGGGCCGCGGGCAAGCCGGCGCCTTTGCTAACTGCCTAGTAAGCGTCCGTGCTCGATCTTGATGCAGCGGTCCATGACCAGCGGCACACCCTGGTCCCTGGCCAGCGCTGCGGCTTCCTCGCTGATCACGCCCAGCTGCAGCCAGACCGCCGCGGGCTTTAGGGCAAGCGCTTCTTTCACCACCCCGGGGGCCTCTTCGCTGCGCCGGAAAACGTTGACAATGTCCACCGGCCCGGGAACGGCGGCCAGATTGGGGTAGGCCCTTTCTCCCAGGACCTCCTTCACCCGCGGGTTCACGGGGATAATCCGGTAGCCTTTTTCATGCATGTACTGCGCCACCCGGTAGCTGTCCCGTTCCGGCTTATCGGAGAGGCCGACAACGGCGATGGTCTTGCTTCTGGTTAATAAATCTTTAATTTCCTGGTCACCGGGATTCTGATGCATTTTAAAACCTCCCTTAAAAATAGTTGTCGGTCATCGGTCGCCGGTAATGGCGGGAATAATAAGTTAAGTGCCAGGCACTTAACTTATTAACTTAAGCCCTCATTTCTCATTCTTTATGGAGAGGACGGCCGTCTTCATAGGCAACTCCTCGGAAAATAGTCGTCGGTCGTCGGGATAGTCATCGCTAAAGCGAATTCCAGAATGAGCTCGCCTGTTCAATTTTATTAGCGGCGGGAACTCGCGTTCCTTAACAGGTACTCTCCCCCTGGCACGGGAACCGGCTCCCTCCTTATTTGAGCCGGGAGAGGGCCGCCTCCAGCCCGGCCAGGTAAGCCTTCGGATTGGCGGTCAGCCTGGCCCCCGACCACAACTGCTTTAAATGCTCGAAAGAAACCTGGCCCTTCAAAAAGCGCCGGATAATCCAGCCCGTGGTTTGCCAGACGTGGTGCGGCCGGAGGTAGGCGGATTTATACAGCCCGGCAAACTCCTTATAAAATTCCGTCAGGGAGAGCCTGGTGGGCAGCACGGCATGCAGCAAATCGAAGAACTCGTAGTTTAGAGAGGTAATGCGCTCGCGGACGTGCTCAAACAGCTCCGTTCCCGGCAGCGGGGTTAAAACGCTGAAGTACGGCTGGGCTATTTTCAACCTTTTGATGTAGCTTTTCAGCTTTTCAAACTCTCTTTTGGTAAATTCCGGATCGATAATAAAGGAGGCATAGACGCCGATATTCAGGGAACGGAGGAACTGGAAAGCCTTTTCATTGTTCTCCACGGTGTTTTGCTTGTTGACTTGCTCCAGGCCTTCCTGATCAATTTTCTCAAAACCGATAAACACCTGGTCCAGGCCGACCTCCCGCCATTCCCGGACCACGTCCGGGCAGTTCACGATGGCATCGCTGCGCGCCTGGAAAATATACCGGCGAAAAGGCAGGCGCCGGCGCCTGATTAAACCGGCGATCTCGCTGGCGCGCTTGATGTTGGCCAAAAAATTATCGTCGGTAAACAGGACGTCGCCTTCGGGAAGGCGGGCCAGTTCCTCCACGACCCGCTCGGCGGACTGGGAACGGAACTTTTTGCGGTTAAAGCGCCAGATGCTGCAAAAATTACACCGGTAAGGGCACCCCCGAGAGGTCTCAACAGTGATCACCGGCCGGCGAAAACCGAGATAATAGCGCCCCCTTAAATTCTCCGGCCGGGAGCGGTCCGGGAAGGGAATATTGTCCAGCACAGGAATCAGCTCGCGGGGACCGGTAAAAAACTGGCCGCCGGGGTGGTTTAAAACCAGACCGGCCACTTTGGTCAGATCCCCGGCGCCTTCCAGGGCGGCAATCAGTTCGGGGGTGGTGGTTTCTCCTTCCCCAATGACAATCGCATCGATGGCCGGGTCGGAAAAATCCGCGTAGTTCAGGGAAGCGTGGTGGCCGCCGACAAAAATAAATACCTCTTTCAAAATCTCCTTGAGGGTCCGTGCAATCTGGATGACCGCATACGTATCGACCGTAAAAGAACAGCTGATCCCTATTGCCCTGGGCGCAAACTCTTGAATTTGGGCCACCGGCATTGAGGCGCCCAGCAAATCGAGCAGCTTCACCTGGTGCCCCGTTAAAGAGGCCGCCACAATCTCCAAACCTAAAGGCTCCGTACAGATGACATTCTTAAAACCCAGGGCATCTCTCGGCCGCGGCTGAACCAGCAGGACGCGCAAAGCAGGTCACCCCTTTTTAATTTTACTTGTAATCCGGGGAAAACACGGTTTTATTATGACATCTTCCCGGCGGATTAATGCATAAAAAGTCCCCACAAACCTTTTTTCTTCTCGCGCGCTTCCCGCTGAAAGCCCGTAAAAAGTTCAGCGTATTTGACGTTGGGCGGCACGGTGAGCACCTGGGCGTACCCGTTCAACAAAAGTTCGGCATTAAACATCTTCGCCCGCACTTCCTCCGCAGCTTCTTCCGCGCTGCCGTTCTTTGGGCGGGAAAGCCAGACGTAAGCCAGAAGCCGGTTGTATTTATCGCGCTCCCCAACATCCAGCTCCAGGTAAACCGTTTTTTTCTCCAGGCGCTTTTTGGTGTAGGCCGCCGCTTCCTTTCCGTACGGCTCCACTTCCCGCGCACTCTCTGGGGTATCCACCCCGATCAGGCGCACTTTTTCCTCCCGTCCATCCCTAAGCCGCACCCAAAATGTATCGCCGTCGACCACTTTGGTTACCAGGGCAGGAACATATTTTTCCGCGGCAGCCGGGTCCGGGTTTTGTTTGCCGGTGCCTGTACAACCGCTGAAAATGACTGAAGAGGCAAGCAGGAAAAGGGTCGGGAGCAAAAAGGACAGGAGCTTTTGCCGTCGTCTATTCATGGACATTCACGGACCGTTCCTGAACAAATCAACAGGCCCGGTTTTGAGTATTTGCTGCTTAAGAACAGGATACCAAACCAGCCTGATTTGTCAAGGTTCCGGGGAAATTTCGCCGGGAAAATTTTTTCCTTTCGCTTGTTCCGAAGCTGCGCGACGGCGATAGAGACCCTCCCATCATAGGCGAGGTTAACCTGAATTTGGAAATGGAAAGAAGATCCGCAAAGAAGGGGGATTTTTTTGGCCGGAAGCGCTGGAAATGGGCCATTTCCATGGGTTTATTTTAATTCTCTAGACGGGGAGCCGCTCCTGTGCTAAAATGGGAACAGGTAGGAAGAGGTTCTTGATGAGGTTTATTGAATTTATAACCAGGAGGTGGTTCCCATGAATGAAACACAGGAAACTATGGACATAAAGCAGAGATTTTATGCCTGTTTTGAAAGAAACCAGGCCAGCGTGCTGGCCGACATGTACGAGATTTTACGCCTGCAGCTAAGTGATATCGTGAGAGCGCGTGATTTCAACGAACTAAAAGGAATCGTCAGAGAACTGGGGGAAGCGCAGAAAAGGACCGAAGCGAGAGTTGATAAACTGGCCGAAAAGGTTGAGGAACTGGCCGAAGCCCAAAAGAGAACCGAGAAAAAGGTTGAGGAACTGG
>DAISHP010000065.1:0-794 GCA_036822475.1 Bacillota bacterium | reverse complement strand
CCGAAGCACAGAAGAGAACGGAAGCAAAGGTTGAGGAACTGGCCGAAGCACAGAAGAGAACGGAAGCAAAGGTTGAGGAACTGGCCGAAGCACAGAAAAAAACCGAACTAACTGTTAAAGCCCTGGCCGAGGAGATGCGTGGGCTCTGCCGCGTTACCGCCGACCTGAGAACTGAACAAAACGGCCTGGGGAGGAGCATGGCTTATGCCCCGGAAAACGAGGCTTACCAGAAGCTGCCGGCCTACCTGAAACAGCTGGGCATCACCGTCACCGAAAAATTTGTCCGCCGGTATGTCGGTGAAGAGGAGATAAACTTCTTTGGTCACGGGACGCAAAACGGCGAAAGCATAATCATCGTTGGCGAGGCGGAGCTTAAGTTCACCAGCGCCGGTAAAAAGCTCAGCCAGTTGAAGCGCAAGGTTGCCGCCGTCGCCAGGGAATACCCCGGCAAAAAAATAATCAAGCTCCTGGTCACGCATTTTGCCAAGCCCCAGGCTCGGGAAAAGGCCCAGGCGGAAGGAGTCATCGTGATCCAAAGCTTCGAGTGGCTGTGATCAGGTTTTTATTGCAACGCTACTGTTCCGGGCAATAAGTTAATAAGTTAAGTGCCAGGCACCCGCGAGGCACCCGCGGGGGGATTGTTAATAAGATAGAAAGGAAAAGTTACTGCGACCCGGAAATGTCCCGCGCTGTAATTTCCAGGCCGGGCAGAACCGTTGAAGAACGGACTCTTCATCCTCCTCCTATCTCAATATTTTTCATTGATGCTCTAAAAAGCTCGATCTATCTGCCAT
>DAISHP010000064.1:0-8122 GCA_036822475.1 Bacillota bacterium | reverse complement strand
TTCAAGGGAGTTGCCCATGAGAACGTTCGTTCTCTCCATTAATTCATGAAAATGAGGCGCTCAGACAGGCATTTCCCCTTTGTGCCTGTTGCCTTTGTGCCTATTATTTTCTGAGGAGGTGAAGCCTGTTTCAGGCAGTGCGAAGTAATCAGGCACGGCACCCGGATCCAATAAAGTACACTTTTTAGAAATAGGGAAGGGAGAAGAGAGATGAGTAATATCGGCCATGGCGGCAAAGAGCTTGTCGAAAGAGTAATGGCGCCGGAAGAGGCAGCCCGGGCAATCAAAGGCCTTACCCCGGTGCCCATCCGCGGCCAGATTGCCAGAGAGATTGTCGATATCGCCTACGGGTTTTTCACCCCCCTGGAAGGTTTTATGACCAGAGCAGACGTGGACCGGGTCTGTAAGGAGATGCGCCTTGCCAATGGCGTCCTCTGGCCCATCCCGATCGTTTTCGATCTGTCGGATCAGGAAATCAACGAAAAGGGAATTAAAGAAGGGGACAAGGTCCTCTTAACCTACCAGGATAAGCCGATGGCCATCCTGGAAGTCGAAGAAATCTTTACCTACGACAAGCAGGAAATGGCCCAGAAAGTTTACGGCACCACGGAAGAAAAGCACCCGGGAGTGGCCAGGACCTACAAATACAAGGATAAGTTCCTCGGCGGGAAGGTCACCCTGGTTAATCCGCCCAAAATCAACCCTCCCTTTGACGAATTCTTCTTCACCCCCAGGCAGCTCCGGCAAAAATTCGCCGAAAAAGGCTGGCAGCGGATTGTCGCCCACCAGACCAGAAACGTCCCGCACACCGGGCACGAATGGCTGATGAAGGGTTCCTGGCTGCAGGCTCACGGGGAACTGCCGGTGGAAAAAACTCTCACGGGCGTGCTGGTGAACGCCATTATCGGCGAAAAAAGAAAGGGCGACTATATCGACGAAGCCATCGTTTTGTGCCACGACGTGCTGCGCAAAGCCGGCTATTTCCGGGAAGACGTCCACCTGACTTCGATCACCCTTTGGGACATGCGCTACGCAGGGCCGAAAGAGGCCGTCTTCCACGCCATCTTGCGGACTAATCTGGGCCTGACGCACCACATGTTCGGCCGGGACCACGCCGGCGTCGGTACGTACTACGATCCGTACGACGCCCACCGGATCTTCGACCAGATTCCGGAAAGCGACCTGCGGATCAAGCCGGTGCGCGTACTCGCCTGGTGGTACTGCCCCGTTTGCGCCGAGGTAACCTATTCGGGACTGTGCGGCCATAAGGCCCAGAGCCAGAACTTCAGCGGCACGTTGATCAGAAGCATCATTCAAGACGGAGTCAAGCCGCCTCGCCTGATCTTCCGGCCCGAGGTCTTCGATCTGATCATGGAATGTGCCGAAAAATACGGTTTTGGTTCGGCTTTCGTGAACGACAAGTACCTGCAGGAAAGAAACCCCGTCTTTACCTTGCCAGAACTGAAGGGTTAGGAGGTGGCCCAATGAGTATTGTCATCAACATCTGGATCAACGAGGAAAGGCTGGCCAGGCTGCAGAAGGTCGGTCTGGCCGACCTGGCCGAGGAGCAGCTGGCCGGTTTAAAGGTGCTGAAGGTGCCCTGCACTGAAGAACAAAAGGATAAAGTTTTAAAGGTATTTCCCACCGCCAAGTACGACTCGGCAACCACCAGGAGCATCGAGCTTTTGCCCAGGGAAGTAAAGGACAAAATCTTTGAGAAGGTTGTGGAAAAAGCCAGTCTGGATGTAATGGAAGATTTCCTGAAGGATTATTAAGGACTAAACAATTTAGAAAGGGGTGAGCAGGGGGAGAGGAGGTTTAGGTCGACATTGGGCAGGATTCCTGAAAAGACTGTTAAAAAATTATTAAGGAGGTTAGGTTTATGCCCAGTTTTGTAATTGCGGAAAAATGCGACGGCTGCAAGGGGCAGGATAAAACGGCCTGCATGTACATTTGCCCCAACGACTTGATGGTCCTGGACAAAGAGAGAATGAAGGCCTACAACCGGGCGCCCGAGATGTGCTGGGAGTGCCAGTGCTGCGTAAAGATTTGTCCGCAGCAGGCGATGGACGTCCGCGGCTACGCCGACTTCGTGCCGATGGGGGCCAGCTGCGTGCCTCTGCGCGGTTCCGACAACATAATGTGGACGATTAAGTTCCGGGACGGTTCCATCAAGCGCTTTAAGTTCCCCATCCGGACCACCCCGGAAGGGTCGGCCGTGCCGGACGGCGGGTTTGAGACCGGCACCGACGATTTGAAGAGCTACGTCCTGTTTACCGAACCGGGCTCACTGGGCTGCGAAGTCCCCACCATCAAGAAGTAAAAAAGGAGGTCAGGGATATGGCGAATTTTGAAACCGTAGAAGTCAACACTGATCTTTTGATCGTCGGCGGCGGGATGTCCGCCTGCGGCGCGGCCGTGGAAGCCGCCTACTGGGCCAAGAAACACGGCTTAAAAGTTGTCCTGGTCGACAAAGCAGCCATGGACCGCAGCGGCGCCGTGGCCATGGGCCTCTCCGCCATTAACCAGTACATCGGGCAGGCGGCCGGAGACAACACGGTCGAGGATTACGTCCGCTACGTCCGGCAGGACCTGATGGGCATCACCAGAGAGGACCTGGTTTACAGCATTGCCCGGCACGTGGACTCCACCGTGCACCTGTTTGAAAAGTGGGGCCTGCCGATCTGGAAAGACGAAAACGGCAAGTACGTCCACGAAGGCCGCTGGCAGATCATGATCAACGGCGAATCCTACAAAATCATCGTGGCCGAGGCCGCCAAGAACGCTTTGAAAACCCTCGGCGACGACTGCATTTACGAGCGCGTCTTCATCGTGGAGCCCCTGGTGGACGGGGATAAGATCGTCGGCGCGGTCGGCTTCTCCACCCGGGAGAATAAGTTCTACGTCTTCAAGGCGAAGGCCGTGCTGGTCGGCATGGGCGGCGCCGTGCACGTCTTCCGGCCCCGTTCCACGGGCGAGGGCCTGGGCCGCTCCTGGTACCCGCCGTTCAACACCGGTTCCTCCGCCTACTTCACCATCCGGGCCGGCGCCGAGATGACCTGCCAGGAAGTGCGCTTCATCCCGGTGCGGTTCAAGGACGCCTACGGCCCCGTCGGCGCGTGGTTCCTGCTCTTCAAGTCCATCGCCACCAATGCCTTCGGGGAAGACTACATGGTCACCCACCCGGATGTGCTGAAAGAGTTTGCTCCTTACGGGCTGACCAAGCCGATTCCGGCCAACCTGCGCAACCACCTGGGCTTGATTGACGAAAGAGAAGGCAAGGGTCCGATTTACATGCAGACTGCGGACGCCATCAAGCGGCTGGCGGAAGTGTACCCGGACGAGAAACAGCGCAAGAAAAAGCTCAAGGAGCTGGAAGCCGAGGCCTGGGAAGACTTCCTCGACATGACCATTTCGCAGGCCCTGCTGTGGGCGGCCACGAACATTTACCCCGAAGAGAAACCGTCGGAAATTGCCGCCTGCGAGCCCTACTTTATCGGTTCCCACTCCGGCGCGTCCGGCGCCTGGGTCAGCGGCCCGGCGGACCTTGCCCCGCCCGAGTACTTCTGGGGCTATGGCAACATGGCCACGGTGAAGGGCCTGTTCTGTGCCGGCGACGCTTCGGGCGCTTCCAGCCACAAGTTCTCCTCCGGCTCCTTCACGGAAGGCAGAATTGCCGCCAAGGAAGCCATCCGCTTCATCGTAGAAAACAACGTGGAGCCGAAGGTGGACATGGGCAAGGTGGAAGAGCTCAAAGCCGCCATCTTAAAGCCGCTGGACACCTTTGAGCAGTACAAGGGAATGACCACCGATCCGAACGTTAACCCGAACTACATCCGGCCGATGCAGTTCATGTTCCGGCTGCAGAAGATCATGGACGAGTACGCCGGCGGCGTGTCCAAGTCCTTTACCACCAACAAGCACCTGCTGGAGAGAGGCATGGAGCTGCTCACCATGCTGAAAGAGGACTCGGCGAAGCTGGCCGCGGAAAACCTCCACGAACTGATGCGGTGCTGGGAGAACGTCCACCGCATGTGGCAGGCCGAGGCGCATATCCGGAGCGTCCTGTTCCGCGAAGAAACCCGGTGGCCCGGCTACTACATCCGCGCGGACTTCCCGAAAATGGACGAAGAGAACTGGAAGTGCTTCGTCAACTGTAAGTGGGATCCGAACACCGGTCAATGGGACGTCTTCAAACGGCCGATTATCTCCATCGTTGACTGACGAAACTGTCGGCTGGAAGACAGACAGATTCCGGATCCGGCAGTAAAATACTCAACGGGGGAAGAGCCGTGGCTGTTCGCGGCCACGGCTTACCCGTGTTTTCAAAAACTAACTGTGACGGTGATGAAAAAATGGGTAATCGCAGCATCCTGGTGGTCGGCGGGGGAATCAGCGGGTTGACGGCGGCTGTCGAGGCTTCCGAAGCGGGCGCCGAGGTTTTTCTTCTGGAGAAAAATCCCTACCTGGGCGGCCGGGTGGCCCAGCTGAACCAGTATTTCCCCAAACTGTGCCCGCCCAACTGCGGGCTGGAAATTAATTTTAAGAGGATTAGGCAAAATCCAAAAATACGTGTGCTGACCATGGCTGAAGTGGCCGAAATTACGGGCCAGGAAGGCAATTTTGAGGTAAAAGTAAAAATCAATCCCCGTTACGTTAATGATAACTGCACTGCCTGCGGAAAATGCACGGAGGTCTGCCCGGTGGAAAGACCGAACGATTTTAATTACGGACTGGACAGGACCAAAGCGATTTACCTGCCGCACATCTTTGCTTTTCCTTTAAAATACGCCATTGACGGGCAGGTCTGCCCGAAAGGCGACTGCGGCAAGTGCGTGGAGGCCTGTCCGTATAACGCCATTGATCTGAAGATGGAGCCCAAAACCGTAACTTTGCAGGTCGGTTCCATCATCTGGGCCGCCGGGTGGAAGCCCTACGACGCGGCAAAAATCGGTTATTACGGTTTCGGCCAGTACCAAAACGTCATTACCAACGTCATGATGGAAAGGCTGGCGGCGCCCAACGGGCCTACGCAGGGCAAAATTTTGCGGCCCTCCGACGGCAAGCCGGTGGAAAAAGTGGCGTTTGTCCAGTGCGCCGGCTCCCGGGACGAAAACCACCTGCCCTATTGCTCCGGAGTCTGCTGCCTGGCTTCTTTAAAACAGGCCACCTACATAACGGAACAAAACCCAAATGCTAAAGTATCGATTTTCTTCATCGACATCCGCGCCCTGGGCAAGTTCGAAGACTTTTACGCGAAAGTGAAAGAAATCGGGAACATTACCCTGATCAAAGGAAAAGCCGGTGATATTACGGAGGACCCGGAAACGAAAGATCTGATCGTGGTGGCCGAAGACCAGGTTTCGCTGCAGGTAATGAAGGAAAGGTTCGATCTGGTCGTTCTGGCCACCGGCATGGCGCCGGCGACGAGAGACGAAAAAGCGCCTGTTGAGCTGGTTTACGATGCGAATGGCTTTGTGGTTACCGGACAAAATGTGTCGGGCATTTACGGCGCCGGTTGCGTATGCCGGCCGATGGACGTGGCGGCGTGCGTTCAGGACGCCACCGCGGCGGCGCTGAAAGCCATTCAATCTACGGTGGGGAGGTAATGACGGTGGAGAAAAAGATGGGTGTATACATTTGCACGGGCTGTGACATAGGGGAATCTTTAGACCTGGAAGCACTTTCGAAAGTGGCCGCGAGCGAGTACAAAGTGCCGGTCTGCAAGACCCATCCCTTCCTCTGCAGCGCCGAAGGCGCCGGCCTGATCAAACAGGACATCGCCGGGGAAGGCGTGAACGCCATCGTGATTGCCGCCTGTTCGCCGCGCGTCAACACCGCTGTTTTTGACTTCCCGGACGTCTTTGTCGAGCGGGTAAACTTGCGCGAGCAGGTCGTGTGGTGCCACCCGGCCAACGACGAAGATACGCAAATGCTGGCCGAAGACAGTCTGCGCATGGGGATCGTGAAGGCCCAGCAGGCCGAATTGCCGGTGCCTTTCCAGGCCGAGAACATCTCCAAAACCATCCTGGTGGTGGGCGGCGGTCTGGCGGGCCTTACCGCCGCCGCGGAGGCGGCCAAAGCAGGGTACCGGGCCGTTCTGGTGGAGAAAAAGGAAACCCTGGGCGGCTGGGCGGCCGGTTTAAAGAACGTGGTCGGCCTGCAGCCTCCGTATACCGAACTGGAAGATCTCGACCTGGGCGATCGAGTCAGAGAAGTTGAGGAAAACGAGAAGATCACCGTTTATAAGAACGCGCAGATTGAAAAAATTGCCGGCGCTCCCGGGATGTTTGACGTGCAGATCAGGCAAAACGGCAGCTTGCGCAGCGAGCGCGTGGGCGCCATCGTGCTGGCCGCCGGCGCCGTTGCCTACGACGCGGCAAAGCTGGAGAACCTGGGGTTCGGCAAATACACCAACGTAATCACCGGGGAGCAGCTGGAAGAAATGGCCGTCCAGGGAGCGATCAGGCGTCCCTCCGACGGCAAGCCGGTGGAAAGCGTGGCCTTTATCCTGTGCGCCGGTTCCCGGGACAAGGAGCATCTCCCCTATTGTTCGGCCATCTGCTGCACGGAGTCGCTGAAGCAGGCGCTTTACGTGAAACAGCAGAACCCGGAAGCAAGTGTCTATATTTTCTACAAGGACATGCGGGCGACGGGGAACTATGAGCTGCTTTACCAGCGGGTACAGAAGGAAGGAGCCCTTTTCTTCCGGGGAGACGTTTTAGGGGTCGCCGAAGTGGCGGACGGCCAGCTGGTGATTGCAGCAGAAGACGTCCTGGTGGGCGAAGGGATTAAAACGGAGCCCGTCGACCTGGTCGTCCTGGCCACCGGCATGATTCCCGTCACCGCCATCGGGGAAAAGCTGGTCATCAAAGCCGGGGACGAGAAAGAGGCGCAGGAAGAAGCACCGGCCGACGAAATCATCCGCTCCAATATCTTAAACCTGGAATACCGGCAGGGGCCGGAAGTGCCGCCCTTGAAATACGGTTTTGCCGATTCCCACTTTATCTGCTTCCCCTACGAAACGCGCCGGACGGGCATCTACGCCGCCGGCAGCGTCCGGGCGCCGATGGACATTTCCGCCACGATCAGAGACGCCACCGGAGCGGCTTTAAAGGCCATCCAGTGCGTGGAGCTGACGGCCGTCGGTTCGGCGGTGCACCCGCGGGTGTGGGACCTGTCCTTCCCGGAATTCTTTATGCAGCGGTGCACCCAGTGTAAACGCTGCACGGTGGAATGTCCGTTCGGAGCCATTAACGAAGATGAAAAGTTCAACCCGCTGCCCAATCCGACGCGCTGCCGGCGGTGCGGCACGTGCATGGGCTCCTGCCCGGAGCGGATCATTTCCTTTAAGAATTATTCCGTGCCGATTATCGGGAGCATGCTGAAAGCCATCGAAGTGCCCGAAGAGGACGAAGAAAAGCCGCGCATCCTCGTCTTTGCCTGCGAAAACGACGCCTACCCGGCACTGGACATGGCCGGCTTAAACCGCCTGCGCATCAGCCCGTGGGTGCGGGTTATCCCGGTGCGCTGCCTGGGTTCCCTGAACCTGGTCTGGATCGCCGACGCCCTCTCCAAAGGCATTGACGGCATCCTCCTGCTGGGCTGCAAGCACGGTGACGATTACCAGTGTCACTTCGTCAAGGGCAGCGAACTGGCCAATTACCGGCTGTCCAAGATTTCCGAAACGTTGAACCGGCTGGCCCTGGAAGCCGACCGGGTACGCCTGGTGCAGGTCAGCATCATGGACTACGATAAGCTTCCGGGCATTATCGAAGAATTTGCCGGCAGGCTGGAGGAAGTCGGCCCCAACCCGTATAAAGGGTTCTAGTGAAGAAGGCATAAAGGGGCAAAGGCACAGAGGTACAGAGGGAAAGGTAAAAGGCAAAGTCACAAAGATCCGCCAAGGCGCAAAGGCACAAAAAGATGCAATTTACTTTGTGCCTTGAAGAAACGCCGAAGGAGTGTTGAACAATGGAAGCAAAAGAACTTTCCATGGAAATGAAAGAATATCTCGTCATGGCCGGGGCCGAAACCCTCGACTGGTGCATGCAGTGCGGACTCTGCTCCGCGCTCTGTCCGTGGCGCCTGGTTCCCGGTCAGATCAGCGAGGCGTTTTTCA
>DAISHP010000063.1:0-8233 GCA_036822475.1 Bacillota bacterium | reverse complement strand
GAGCAGTTTTGCCTGGGCGGACAGCGTCAACTCCCCGATCTCGTCCAAAAAAATGGTCCCCTGGTGGGCCAGTTCAAATTTTCCCGGTTTTCTGGCCCCCGCGCCGGTAAAGGCCCCTTTTTCGTAGCCAAAGAGTTCGCTTTCCATGAGGTTTTCGGGAATGGTTGCGCAGTTGATTTTCACAAACGGCCCGTTGCGCCGCTCACTGTTCTCGTGAATGGTGCGGGCGACCAGTTCTTTGCCGGTGCCGCTTTCCCCCTGGATCAGAACGGTCACGTTACTGTTCGCCACCCGGCCGATGGTTTTATAAACGGCCTGCATGGGCGGGGACTGCCCGATCATTACGTCCACCGGCAAATCCATCGGAGCCGTCTTAGCGCCGTGATTTCCCCGCAGGATTTCAACTTCGCTGGCCAGTTGCTTCATGGTCACGGCCTTTTTCACCGTTAGAAGCAGTTCATCCAGGTTAAACGGTTTGACGATATAATCGAAGGCGCCGGCTTTCATGGCCTGGATGGCCATTTCGGTGGTGCCGAAAGCAGTCATTAAAATCACGGGCAACCCGCCGTCGATTTGCTGGATGCGCTCCATTACCTGCAAACCGTCCAGATCGGGCATGCGGATGTCCAGCAAAATTGCATCGGGAGGAATCTCCTGCACCAGCTCTAAGGCCCGGTAGCCGTCGGTGGCCGTTTCCACCCGGTAGCCCGCGTCCTCCAGAACTTCCCGCAAAAATTCGGTAACGCTTTCTTCGTCGTCAATGACCAGTACGGTGGACATCGTTCTCCGCTCCCTTTGCTGCAGGTATATACAACAGGCAGGTGGTTCCCTGACCCACCTGGCTAACGATTTCTATTTCGCCGCCGTGGGCGCGCATAATTTCGTAGGCGATGGCCAGCCCCAGCCCCACGCCCTTGGGCTTGGTGGTGAAAAACGGATCAAAAAGGTGCGGCATGATCTCTTTGGGAATGCCGGGGCCGTGGTCCCTTATGCTGACCAGCAGCATGTTCCGGTCGGAATTAAATTCGGTGGCCACTTCGATTACCCCCTGGTCGCGCATGGCCTGGGCAGCGTTATATAAAACATTATACAACACCTGCTCCATTTGCAGGGGATCGATCCAGGCCGCCGGCAGACCAGGACTGAGCCTCTTTTCAATGGCGACCCCGGAATTGTAGGCATCGTTGAAAAACTGGCACGTCCGGTTCACCAGCGCGTTTAAGTCGTGGGCGCCGAACACGGCCTGCGCCGGCCGGGCAAAATGCAACAGCCGGTCGACAATGTTGTTCAGCCGCGTGATCTCCCGGTGGATGATGGCCAGGGAGCGGGGCGACGGGGAATGGTCCTTTTGCCAGAACTGGGTGTAGCCGCTGATGGCGGTGATCGGGTTGCGGATTTCGTGGGCCACCCCGGCCACCAGCTTGCCCAAAGCGGCCAGGCGCTCCTGGCGGCGGATCTGCTCCTCCAGCTGGAGGCGCTCAGTAATGTCCCGGCAGGTAAGCACGGCCCCTACCACCTCCTGCCGGGCGTTTCTCAGCAGGCTGGTGCTGATCATGAATTGCCGCCGGCCACGGCCGTTCACCGGGTGATCGATTTCCAAATCTTTGACCAGGACACCTTCCTGCAAAGCTTTGAACAGGTTGGCGGAAAAAGGCGAATCCGCCGGAAAGACTTCCGTTAAATGGCGCCCCTGGCAGTTCTGGTCAAGCTCCAGGATAGCCATGGCCGCCCCGTTGATCCCGATAATCTCGCCGTTTAAATTAACAGCCAGAATCCCGTCGTCAATGCTGGCCAGGATGATTTCGTTATAATTTTGCACGCTGACCAGTTTGGCGGCCAGTTCATTAATGGCCGCCGTGATCTCGCCTACCTCGCCCGGCGCCGGCGGCAGCGTATGTGTCAGGTCTTTCTCCAGCTGCTTCAAACCTTTCTTGACCTGGCTGACGGCGGCAACCAAACCCCGGATCAGCGTGAAGGCGCCGCCAAAACCGATCAAAGCGCCGAAAGCAATTACCAGATAGGCATCCAGCTGCACCTGGTTCAGGCGCCGGTAAAACCCGGTCAGGTATTCCGTGGCCCAAACGGCGCCGATTACCTGGCCGTCCCGGACCAGGGGGCGGTACATTTCCAGCCGCCCGCCGCCGGAAACCCCCAGGTCTTGAAATACCGGCTCACCCGTCCCGATCGTTTTCTCGAAGGCCACTTTCCGCCAGCTGGAGAAGTTTTCCCCGTAACTGTTTTCATCTCCATCCAGGATGATATCCAGACTGCGGTCGTAAAAACCCAGCTCCACTCCCGGAAAATTCTGCCGTACCTCTTCGATTAATGGTTTTAGCCGGCGGTTTAATATTTTCACCTGCTCGCGGCGAGGTAATTCCGTGGCTCCCGCCTGCTGCAGCATGACGTGAAAAGGCTGTTCTAAACCCGTATCTAAAATAGTCATGGCCCTGGCTATTTTTTCTTTATGGGTTTCGATCAGGCGCGTCTCGGTGCTTTGGATGACTCTTAACATATAAAGAGTTAAAACCACGGGCAAAACAAGCAGAATAATAATCAAGATCAGGATCTGGTTTTTGAAACCTTTTTCACGAAGTAGCACCACCGCTACCCCCCTTTTTGCTCATTCCGGTTCCGGATAAACCCAGGAATCCCGGGGACGCAAGACAATGATCTTCAATTTCGCTCCGGCAGCCCCGAGGGTTAATTGAATTGCACAGGAATTTTTTCTTTTTCCTGTCTTCAGATCTGGAATAAAAAGAAGTTACTCTCCCCAAGGCAGGATAAATAAAGGCACAAAGGCAATCAGGCACAAAGAGAAATGTACCGGAAAAATTAATTTTGTGCCTTTGTGCCAGGGAAAACTTTGTGTCTGAGCTTTAATGAAGCTGCCTTTACCATCTTAACATAATTACCGTTTTGTGAAAAGGTGTTCCCCGCTTCAGTTTTTTCCGCGCGTGCACGGGAAGCTGCCGGACTGAAAAGGCTGCGCCACGGGAAAGGGATCACGAAAAACGGTCCGATCAAGGATCCCACAGATCCGGACAAATTAATCAAGGCCCCGGCAATTTCGGAGAAAAATTCTTTGCTGGTGAGTGCCTTCCTGATGGCCGGGTTTTCTATAGCAATCGCCTGGTTTAATAAAACTCAAAAAACTTAACAACAGTTTTGCAAGCCGGCCCCCGACTAAGCTTTCGCCTTGGCCTGACCCCCTAAAATTGGACACTTTGTTGCTAATTATTTCGTAAGGTACTTTGATCGCTTACACATAATGAAAATGACCAGTGGATGGGGGGCAACCGGCAGGAACCGGAACGGAAGGAGCCCGTAGGGCGACTGGAGTTCCGGTTCCTGCCGAGGCTGCTTGAAATCTGTCTCCTTTCCGTTTGCTGTTAGTGGGGTGATGTTTTGTGGGCCGTCCCAAGTCTTTTCGGGAAAAGGTTTTGGCCCATGTCTTGTCAGTTTCAGCCAAATCCCGATTTGCCTGGCTGGTAGCACAAAACCGGGAGCGCTTCGGTCTGTCTTCTGCTTAGGCGGAACTACTCGCCCAGCGGGCTGACCGCTTCCTGGTTGTAACTGCTGCGGGTCCGGCAGACGAGCAAGTGGTAGTAGAACTGCCGATCCGTGATTGCCACCGCCGGGGGCACCGTACCGGTACCGTTGCCGTGGTATTGTTCCTTTTCAACCATGACGACCTTATGCTTTACCAGCGGGACGGGCTGGAGGCGCTGCAAAACGCCCGGCTGGTCAGGTTGATCGAAGAGGCATATTTTCAGGGCGCCTTTCAGGGCACCCATTTTCCTCTGGCCACCTTGTCTTTGTTTGCCAACCGGGTGGCCAAAGCCAACCGACAGCGGCTGCTCCCCTTGTGGGAAGCGGAGGTGCGCTTGCCGGTGGCCGGCCAAAGCCGGCGTTGCCGGGAGAAAATTAGCACAGGACAGGTTATCGGGGCCATCAGTGTTCCCCGTATGTCGGTCATGATTAGCGAGGAAGAACTGAAAAGCCCTGGCCAGGAACTGGTTAACCTGGCCAGGGCGGTGAGCCGGAAAATGGGTTGGCCGGAAGAAATGATGCAGGAGGCTAGCGGATGAAACGGATAATTCTAGCTATTACCGGGGCAAGCGGGGTTATTTACGAAATCAGGCTTGTCGAGCAATTGAACAAAGCCATGGTGGAAACCCATTTAGTGCTGAGCGAGGCGGCCAAGAAAACCATCCGGTTGGAAACCATCGTTTCTCCGGAGGAACTGGCGGAGCAGGCTAACTTTTCTTACTGCACCGACGACTTTGTAACGCAAATGATCGGCCGGGTGATGGATCATTTAGGCATCGATCATAATCTGGCGAAAAGGTGGCCGGAAAGCTTCAAATAGCGAGTGGAGCAGGCTACCGATTCCGTGCAGGTTTAATATTACCGCAAAAATTCCAGGAAAACAACGTGGGTTTTCTTTTTTGGGGGTGACAACGTGAGAGAAAAACGCTCATCCAAGACCCGGTTCTGAGAAAGGGGTCTGCCGCTGCGCCCGGACCCCTGACCGACCAGGGAAGAAAGGCACTAAACAAACTTGCAAAATTAAGACACCCGCCAGGCGGTGTCCTCCTGGGCATCAATCAGGACACCAGGCGGCCGGTGATTATATCTGACGATGACGGTATAGCCATTTCTTGCCGGGGATGTAGAACAGTCTGGCAGAAGCATTGACAAAAAACTGTATCAAGTTGTGCGGGGCTACCTGGATTTAGACAAAGAAAAAGGGCCGACTGCGTTAGCAAAAGCCGTTAGCAACCGGGCCCTTTATTGCTCTGAAACTGGTGGACCGTGAGGGAATCGAACCCCCAACCTGACGATTAAGAGTCGCCTGCTCTACCAGTTGAGCTAACGGTCCACATTATACTTTTTCCAATCCCTAACTTCCTGCCGCAAGCCTCCAAAATGGTCGGGATGGGGGGATTTGAACCCCCGTCCTCTTGCTCCCAAGGCAAGCGCGCTGACCAAGCTGCGCCACATCCCGTCACCCTGGGAGTCCTCAGCAAGCTTCCAGGATTTTTAATGTTGGGAACGCAACTAACACAATTTTAGTATAGCATAACGGCTTCCTTTTGACAACCACCCGGAGAGAATTTTGTGATCGGGCAAGACTTTTCCGCAGGCAATTATTTTAGTCTTTCATGAATAATAAGCTATCCTGAGCTTAAGGGTTGTGAGCCGGCTACTGATTCCCTGCCCTGAAAGATCAGGCACAGAGTTCCCGGGCACAAAGGAAAATTCAGGTCACCTCTGTTTTGCCGCGCCGTTTTTGAAAAACAAGGCGCCCACCGGGCAAAAACGCACGCACTCCCCGCAGCCGGTGCATTTCGATTCGGCCAGCGGAACGTTTTCAAAGGTGGTTACCCGCCGTTCGAACCCCCGGTAGGCAAAGCCCAGCACCCCCACCCCGGCGCGCTCGCGGCAGGCCCAGACGCAGCGCCCGCAGAGCACGCACTTGTTCGGGTCATAAGTAAACAGGGGATGGCTGTCGTCCACGGGCAGGTTTCTTGCGAAAGGTTCCAGGCGCGTGAGTTTAAGCCGCAGCTTCCGCTCACGGGCGATTTTTTGCAGTTCGCAGGCCCGGTTTTTCGGGCACCGGGCGCATTCCAGGCGGTGGGCAGAAAGCAGCAGCGCGAACCCCGTCTGCACCAGCCTGTCTACCTGCGGGCTCCGGGTGTGCACCACCATTCCTTCCCGGACGGCTTCCGTGCAGGCGGTCACCGGCCGGGGATATCCTTCGACTTCCACGAAGCAAAGCCGGCAAGAGGCGGCAGACCCGTGACCGTTGCCGCCGGCCTCCCGGATGGCGCAGAAGTGCGGGATGTAGATCCCGTTGTCCAGCGCCGCCCAGAGGAGCTTTTCTCCGGCCTCGGCGGAAATTGATTTACCATCTATGGTAAAGGTAACTTTACTCATTTTTAGTGAGTGTTCTCCTGCTCTTTTTCCCCAGCAAGAAAACCTGCTCGCTCCTTTCCTTTTGTGTATTCAGCCACCCGCTCCGGCGGGGACAGCTTAATGACAGCCTTATACTGGGGCGGGCAGGCGTCCAGACAGCTCTTGCACTTGACGCACTTGGCCTGGTCGATTACTTTGATCCTGTCCTCGTTGGTGTAAATCGCTTCTACCGGGCACCCGCCCACGCAGGCGTCACAGGACCGCTCGCATTTTTCCGGCAGAATGTAGTAGGCGATTAAATCCTGGCACATCAGGGCCGGGCAGCGGCACTCTTTGATGTGCGCCTCGTATTCGGCGCGGAAGTAACGGATGGTGCTGAGCACCGGGTTGGGAGCGGTTTTGCCCAGGCCGCAAAGCGAACCGGCTTTGATGTCTTCCGCCAGCTCCAAAAGCAGATCGATGTCCTCTGGTTTCCCCTGTCCTTTAGTGATCTTTTCCAGAATGTTCAGCATCTGCTTTGTCCCCAGGCGGCAAAAAGAGCACTTTCCGCAGGATTCCTTCTGGGTGAAGTCCAGGAAGAAGCGGGCGATTTCCACCATGCAGTCGTCTTCGTCCAGGACGACCATGCCGCCGGAACCCATCATGGCCCCGGCGCCGCTCAGCGAGTCAAAGTCGATAGGCATGTCCAGGGCATCTTCCGGCAGGCAGCCGCCGGAGGGCCCCCCGATCTGCACCGCTTTAAAATGCTTGCCGCCGGGAATCCCGCTGCCCACGTCGAAAATAACCTGGCGCAGGGTAGTCCCCATGGGCACTTCGGCCAGGCCGGTGTTGGTTATTTTGCCGGCCAGGGCGAAGACAGCCGTGCCGGGACTGTCCGGGGTGCCGGTTCTCTTGAACCATTCCGCCCCCTTGTTGAGAATCGGCGCGATGTAGGCCAGGGTTTTCACGTTGTTGATGACCGTGGGCCGGCCGTTTAATCCGGAAACGACCGGAAAGGGCGGACGGTGCCGCGGGATACCGGGGTTTCCTTCCATGGAGGCGATCAGGGCGGTTTCCTCGCCGCAGACAAACGCCCCGGATCCCTGGAAGATTTCGATTTCCAGGCTGAAGCTGCTGCCCAGGATGTTCTTGCCCAAAAGCCCCTTTTCCCCGGCCTGCCGCAGAGCTGTCCGGAGGCGCTCCACCGCCAGGGGGTATTCGGCCCGGACGTAAATGTAAGCGTTGGCTGCGCCCACGGCGTAAGCCGCAATGATCAACCCTTCCAGCACGGAGTGGGGGTTTGATTCCAGGATGGTACGGTCCATGAAGGCGCCGGGGTCGCCTTCGTCGGCGTTGCAGATGACGTATTTAAGGCTGCCGGGCGCCTCCCGGCACAGTTCCCATTTCCGGCCGGTGGGAAAGCCGGCGCCGCCCCGCCCGCGCAAACCGGATTCCTTGATCGCGGCGATGATTTCGGCCGGTTCTGCCTGCAGCGCCGCTGCCAGGGCGCCGTAGCCGCCGTTGGCCAGATAGTGGTCGATTTCTTCGGGGTTAATCAAACCGCACTGTTCCAGGATAATTTTCTTTTCGTGCTGGCCCCGGGGAAAATCTTCAAAAGTGGGGATGAAATCGTTTGGCTCCAGGGCGGCCAGGGCAAATTCCAGGCAGGGGTCGTCGTTGATTAAATAATCTTCAACTAACCTGGCCGCCAGTCCTTCGGTGACGTAACTGTACACGATGGGCGGGAAGGATTCTTTGTAAATGACGGCCAGCGGTTCGGCATAGCAATGCCCCAGGCAACCGGCCTCGACGACCCGGGCGTCCAGATTCCGGCGGGCGATTTCGTTTTGAAAGGCTTTCAGTGTTTCCAGGGCGCCCGCAGCCCTCCCGCAAGTTGCCGTTCCCACCAGCACGAGGGGCTTTTCCCGTAAAGCCTGCCAGCTGGCAGCAGCCTCCTGTTTGAGTCGCTGGTAGTTTACGGCCACCTCGTTTTGGACATTCCCGGCCGTCTTCACGGAGCTGCACCTTCTTCGCGTTTTTCCAATTGATGAGCGTGCAAAAGGCCGTCCACCCGCGTGGGAGTCATTTTCGGGTGAACCACGTCATTGATCAGGGTTACCGGTGCCATGGTGCAGCAGCCCACGCAGGCCACCCGCTCCAGGCTGAATTCCCGGTCGGCAGTGGTTTCGTCCACCCCGATGCCGAGCCGCCTTTCCCAGCAGTCCAGGATGATCTTGCCGCCTTTCATGTGGCAGGCAGTGCCCATGCAGACCTTGACCTGATGCTTTCCGGGGGGATGCAGGCGGAACTGGTTGTAAAAAGTGACAATGCCAAA
>DAISHP010000062.1:0-8233 GCA_036822475.1 Bacillota bacterium | reverse complement strand
TTTCCCTGCCCTGGTAAACCGCTGCGGCGGTAAAGATCTTCTCGTGATCCGGCCCCTTTTCCTTGATAATGACGTAGGTTACCGGATCGGAGGCATTCTGCTGCAGAATTTCCTGGAGCTCCGTCTTGTAATCCCGCGTGAGCCGGCCCTCCAGCACATCGTTTAAGACGGGCACGAGATAAGGAAGGATAAAATTACCGGCCTGCTCCAGGCCCTGGTCAAGGTAGACGGCACCCAGCAGGGCTTCCACGGCGTCCGCCAGAATCGACGGGCGCTCCCGGCCCCCCGAGTGCTCTTCCCCCCGCCCCATCAGCAGGCACTGGCCCAGGTTGAGTTCCCGGGCCACCCTCACCAGGGAGGGTTCGCAAACCAGGGCGGCGCGCAGCCTGGTCAGTTCCCCCTCCGTATAGTGAGGAAAAGTACGGTATAGATAAGTGCTGACAATCAGTTCCAAAACGGCGTCGCCCAGAAATTCCAGACGCTGATTGGATTCGATTTCCGGCCTGCGCTGCTCGTAGTTGAAGGAGCCGTGGGTCAGCGCCAGCCGGAAAAGAGTCTCGTCGCGCCAGGCAAAGCCCAGCTTCGCCTGGAGAGCGGCCATATTTTGCTCAACCTTCATTTTTCTCACCGGTGGTATTTTTTAAACAACAAAGAGACATTGTGCCCGCCAAAACCCAGCGAATTGCTTAGCGCCACCTCCACCGTCCGGGAACGCGCTCGATTTGGGACGTAGTCCAGATCGCAATCCGGATCCGGGTACTCGTAGTTAATGGTCGGGGGCACAATTCCCTTTTCGATGGCCAGGATGCAGGCCACCGCCTCCAGGCCGCCAGCCGCCCCCAGCAAGTGTCCGGTCATGGATTTCGTGGAACTCACCGCGAGGCGGCCGACCGCTTCCCCGAAAACCTGCTTGATCGCCAGCGTCTCCAGCCTGTCCCCCAGCGGGGTGGCGGTGCCGTGGGCGTTGATATAATCGACTTCCGCACCGGCGACGTTTCCTTCCCTTAAGGCCAGCGCCATGGCCAGAGCGGCTCCCTTCCCCTCCGGATCGGGCGCGGAAACGTGATACGCATCACAGGTGCAGCCGTAACCGGCAACTTCCGCGTAAATGCGCGCCCCTCTTTTTAGGGCGTGTTCCCGGGTTTCCAGGATCAACACGCCCGCCCCCTCACCAATCACAAAGCCGTCGCGCCTGGCGTCGAACGGCCGGCTGGCCCTGGCGGGCTCGGCGTTGTTCGTAGACATGGCCCGCATGGAGCAAAAACCGGCAATGGCCAGGGGCGTAACCGGCGCCTCCGCGCCGCCCGTAATGACCACCTCGGCCAGTCCCTGTTTTAAAAGCCGGAAAGCGTCGCCGATGGCGTTGCTGCTGGAAGCGCAGGCGCTGACGGTAGTTACATTATGCCCCCTTAACCCGTAGTTAATCGCGATTTGCCCGGCGCCCATATTGGCAATCATCATGGGGATGAAAAAGGGGCTGACCCGGTCGGGTCCGCGGTTCAATAAAATTTTGTGCTGCTCTTCCAGGGTTTCAATTCCGCCGATCCCGGTGCCCAGGATAACACCCACCCGGTCGCGGTCCGCCTTTTCCAGTTGCAAACCGGCGTCGGCAAGGGCCTCCCGGGTGGCCACCAGGGCAAACTGGGTGAACCTGTCCAGGCGCCGGGCCTCTTTCTTTTCGAAATAATCGGCTGGATCAAAATTTTTTACTTCCGCCGCAATTTGCGTGGTGTAGCCTTCCGGATCAAAACGGGTGATGCGGCCGACGCCGGAAACCCCCGCCGTCAGGTTGGCCCAAAAGGTATCCACCCCAATCCCCAGGGGGGACACAATTCCTAAACCGGTAACCACCACACGTTTCGGCAAGCCTGTCGACCTCCTCGCTGACTTTAAAAAAGTCCCGCCCGGGGGCGGGACTTTCGTCTTCTACAGGTGATCTTGAAGATACTTCACGGCCTGACCCACGGTCCGGATTTTTTCGGCGTCTTCATCCGGAATAACCAGGTCAAATTCTTCCTCCAGAGCCATGACCAGTTCCACAATATCCAGGGAGTCGGCCCCAAGATCTTCAATAAAAGAGGCGTCCATTGTTACTTCATCCTCGTCGACCCCCAATTGCTCGACGATGATTGCCTTTACCTTTTCAAAAACGGACAAACTCTTCACCTCCTTCCGGATCAGACACTTACATTGTCAGGCCCCCGTCCACAACAATTACCTGGCCGGTAATGTAACCGGCGGCCTCGCTGGCCAGAAAAACAACGGTTTGGGCCACTTCCTCCGGCCGCCCCGGGCGCCCCAGGGCGGTCTGGGCGAGCATTTTTTCCTTCGTGCCCGGCGGCAAACTCCCGGTCAGCTCCGTCTCGATGAACCCCGGGGCTACCGCGTTGACGGTGATGTTCCGCGAACCCAGTTCTTTCGCCACCGTTTTGGTAAAAGCGATGAGCCCTCCTTTACTGGCGGCGTAGTTGGCCTGCCCGGCGTTGCCCGCGATCCCCGCTACCGAACTGATGTTGATGATCCGTCCCCATCTGGCCTTCAGCATGGCGCGGGCCGCCGCCCTGGTGCAGTTAAACGCCCCTTTTAAATTGACCGCCAGGACCTGATCCCAGTCTTCGTCGCGCAGGAGCATCACCAGGTTATCCCGCGTGATTCCGGCGTTGTTGACCAGGATATGGAGCCCGCCCAACTGTTTTTGGACGAATTGAACCATGGCCGCCGCCTCACGAAGATCGGCAACGTTAGCCTGGTAAGGGAAAGCCTGCCGCCCCATTTCTTTAATTTGCTCGACCACTTCTCCGGCAGCCTGAACCTGCCTGGTATAATTTACCACCACGTCGGCGCCCGCTTCGGCGAGGGCCAGGGCAACGGCCCGGCCGATTCCCCGGGAGGCCCCGGTAACCAGGGCTTTTTTGCCGTTAAGTACCATTTTAACCAACCTCCCCAAGGTACGCAAGCACTTTTTCCAGGGATTCCGGATCTTCCGCGTTGAACGCCCGGGCCGGGCGGGCGATTTTCCTGATTAAGCCAGTCAGTACGCTGCCAGGACCAATTTCTAGAAAAATATTTACGCCGTCGCCGGCCAGCCGATGCACGCTCTGTTCCCACCGGACCGGGCTAAAGATTTGTTCCGCCAGCAATTTTCTGATCTCTTCGCCGCTGTTTACATAATCGGCCGTAACATTGGCCACCACCGGCACTTCCGGGTCGGCCACTGGCGTTTTGGCCAGCTCGTCAGCCAGCCTTTCGGCGGCCGGGCGCATGAACCGGGAATGAAAGGGGGCGCTTACGGCAAGTTCCACGCATTTTTTTGCCCCTTGCGCCCTGGCCATGGCCACTGCTTCGGCCAGCGCCTTCCTTTCGCCGGCAATGACGATCTGGCCCGGGCAGTTATAGTTGGCCACATCGCAGCGGTAACCCTTTTCCTCTACCTGCCGGCAAATCCCGGCCACCGCCTCTGCCGTCAGACCCAGGACCGCCACCATCCCGCCTTCTCCCAGGGGAACGGCCTCCTGCATATACTGCCCTCTTTTCCGTACCAGCAAAAGGGCGTCCCGGAAAGAAAGCGCCCCTGCCGCCACCAGCGCGGTGTATTCCCCCAGGCTGTGGCCGGCCGCCGCCGCGGGACGCACCCCTTGCTCCTGCAGGACCTGCAGACACGCCACACTTACCGTCAGGATGGCCGGCTGGGCGTTGACCGTCTTTTGCAGTTCCTCCGCCGGCCCCTCAAAGCACAGCCGGGAAAGGGAAAAGCCCAGAACTTCATCCGCCTCGGCAAAAACTTCCCGGGCGGCGGGGTAATGCGCAAACATTTTTTGGCCCATGCCCGCATATTGCGAACCCTGGCCGGGAAACACAAAGGCCGTTTTTTTCATGAGGCGTTCACCCGGCGGCCGGCGGCCCGCAAAATATCCGCCGCACCCCGGACTACTTCCAGGATAATTTCCCTGGCCGGCTGGACTTTTCTCACCAGGGCGGAAACCTGGCCGGCCATCACGGAACCGTACTCCGTGTCGCCGTCTTGCATGGCCGCCCTTAAACGCCCCACCC
This sequence comes from Bacillota bacterium, assembly GCA_036822475.1. Classification (GTDB taxonomy): domain Bacteria; phylum Bacillota; class Desulfotomaculia; order Desulfotomaculales; family Nap2-2B; genus JAIMBK01. Next base: position 4,183 of record DAISHP010000062.1, on the reverse strand, counting down.
CCAGCTTTTCTATCTCTTCCGGCGGGGCGCAGCGCTCTTCCAGTTCCTCAAACTGCCTGGCCAGCTTGTTCCTTAAGACCCGTACCGGGTGGCCCGTCAGGCGGCCGGTAACCACCGTGTCCCGGTCTTTGGCCTTGATGATCATTTCTTTGATCCGGGGGTGAATGGTACATTCGGTGGCGCACATGAAGCGGGTGCCCATTTGCACACCGCAGGCACCCAGGCATAAGGCAGCCGCCAGCCCCCGCCCGTCGTAAATTCCGCCGGCGGCAATCACCGGCAGATCCACCGCTTCTACCACCTGGGGCACCAGGGCCATCGTCGTCAGCTCTCCGATATGTCCGCCGCTCTCCAGCCCTTCGGCAATCAAGGCGTCCACCCCCGTGCGCGCCAGCCTCCGCGCCAGCGCGACGGAGGAGACCACCGGGATGACTCTTGTCCCTGCCGCCTTCAAAGCGTCCACGTATTTGCCGGGGTTCCCCGCGCCGGTGGTGATGACGGGAACCCTTTCGGCGATAATTACCTTCATGACCTCGTCCACGTGGGGCGAAAGAAGCATTACGTTTATACCGAAGGGTTTTTTGGTAAGTTGCCTGATCTGCCGGATCTGCTCCAACACCCAGCCGGCTTCGGCCGTGCCGGTGCCGATAATCCCCAGGCCGCCGGCTTCACTGACGGCAGCGGCCAGGTTGGCTTCCGACACCCACGCCATCCCGCCCTGAAGAACGGGGTATTCAATTCCTAAAAGATCACATAACTCTGTCTTGACGATGATTAACCGACCTCCTTCTCTTTTCGGTAATCGTACCACCGCATGGCCACGGCCCCCCAGGTGAGGCCGGCGCCGAACCCGGACATGACCAGGTTATCCCCGTCCCGAATGTTTCCCCCGGCCAGGGCTTCGAATAAAGCAAGGGGGATCGTCGCCGCCGAAGTATTTCCGTACCGGTCTATATTCATAAACACTTTTTCCATCGGCAGACGCAAACGTTTGGCGGCTGCTTCGATAATTCTGGCGTTGGCCTGGTGGGGGATCAGATAATCCAGATCTTCACGGGTCAGGTTGGCCTCCGCGAGAACCTTTAAGCAGCCCTCCTCCAAAACTTTGACGGCAAATTTAAACACTTCCCGGCCGTTCATGTGCACGTAATGCAGCCCCTTCGCCACCGTTTCGGAAGAAGCGGGCAGGCGCGACATCCCCGCCGGCAAGGTAATCAAAGTCCCCCCGGAACCTTCCGAACGCAGGTGGTAAGATAAAATCCCGTAGCCGGCGGGAACCTCCCCGACCACCACCGCCCCGGCTCCGTCGCCAAACAAAACGCAGGTGTTCCGGTCCTGCCAGTTAATGATCCTGGACATGCATTCGGCGCCAATCACCAGAACGTACCGGTAATACCCCGTGGCGATAAAACTATTGGCAATCGTCAGCGCATACAAAAAAGACGTGCACCCGGCCTGCAAGTCAAAAGCTCCCGCCTTGCGCGCCCCCAACCGGTCCTGGACCAGGCAGGCGGTGGCCGGAAACAGCATATCCGGGGAATTGGTGGCGACGATAATCAAATCCAATTCTTCGCTTGCCGCTCCGGCGTCGGCCAGCGCTCTTTCCGCCGCCAAACAGGCCAGATCGGAAGTGGCCATTTCGTCGGCAACAATGCGCCGTTCCCGGATTCCCGTCCGGTTAACAATCCACTCGTCGTCTGTATCCACCATTTGCTCGAGGTCCCGGTTGGTCAAGACGCGCTCCGGCGTGAAAACGCCGATTCCCCGGATGCCGGCTTGCTTCATCATACCCTTCAAATTTGACCCACCTTCTGGTTTAAACTTTGCTGGATACAGTTTTTAATGGCCAGGACCAGGTTATTCTCCACCGATTCCCGCCCTGCCCGGATGGCGTTGCGGATTGCCCGGGCCTGGGATCTCCCGTGGCAGATAATGACGATTCCATTTAATCCCAGCAAGGGCGCCCCGCCGTATTCCGCGTAGTCCAGCTTCCGCCAAAAACTGCGCAGCGCGGGCATCAGCATGGCCATGCCGATTCTGGCCGGAAGGCTCCGGCGGATTTCCTCCCTGGCCATGGCGAGCAAAGCAGTAACCATTCCTTCGCTGGCTTTTAAAACGATGTTCCCGGTAAAACCGTCGCAAACGATGACGTCAGCCGTACCTTCGAAAATGTCGCGGCCTTCCACGTTGCCCACAAAATTAAGCTCCGCCTTCCGGAGCAGCTGAAAAGCAGAAAGGGTAAGCTCGTTCCCTTTGGTTTCCTCCTCGCCGATGCTCAGCAAACCCACCTTCGGCTGCGCGATGCCGATGATTTCCTTCATGTACAGGTAGCCCATAAGGCCGAACTGAAGGAGGTGGGCAGGCTTGCAATCCACGTTTGCCCCCGCGTCAAGCAGCAAAGTCTTTCCTTTTTTATTGGGGATCATGGTGGCAATGGCCGGGCGGTCAATCCCGGGAATGGGGCCCAGCAGCAGGACCCCTGCCGCCATCACGGCGCCGGTATTGCCGGCGGAAACAACCGCGTCCGCCGCCCCTTCCTTAACAAGCTGAACCGCTTTAACGAGGGAAGAATTTTTTTTCCGCCGGACGGCCACGACGGGAGAATCGGTCATCGCGATCACTTCGGGAGCGTGGACAATGCTCAACGATTCACTTCGCTCACCGGCCAGTTCCTGCCGGATCAACTCCTCGTCACCGACCAGAATGACTTCCTGGTGAAACTGCCGGATGGCTTCCAGGGCGCCTTTAACGATCTCCCCGGGCGCATGATCGCCCCCCATGGCATCGACGGCAATTTTCAAAGCAGCAATTTCCTCCTTCAGGCAGTCAGGAATCAGGCAATGGCAAAGACCAAAAATTTTCCCTGGAAAATTGTTTCTTCGCGAACCTTCGAAGTAACCCGGACAATGAATTTATTGCCCTTTTTTCTGCTGATGTAGGCCCTGGCCACGATTTTTTCCCCCTTGTACACGGGGCGTTTAAAACTGATTTTGGCCGTTCCGGTGAGGGCCACCCGGGTATCGATGAGGGCCACGGCCAGGCAGTTGGCCTGGGCAAAGATATAATGGCCGCGCGCAACCGTGCTGTTTCGGGAGGTCATCTCCTCTGAAACCGTCAAGACGGAAATCCCCTGCCGGCCGAGTTCCAGATCGACCAGCTCACCTACCCACTCATCCCTCCGCAGGGTCTTGACCTGTCCGTAAACCCCTCTGGCCACATCCTTGATTCGCTCGCGCAATTCCGGGATATGCATTTCCCAGCGGTCCAGGCGGATGGTCTGGATGCTCACCCCGAAGATCTGGGCCAGGTCTTCATCGGTGAGGAACGGGTTGCCTGTTAGATACCTGGCCAGTAATTTTTGACGTTCTATTTTCCCCAAACTCCCCCTGGACATAATCCTCACCCGTGGGAATGTTTTTCTTTAGCACCAGGTATTAAAATAAAGTATAAATGGTATTCCAGAAAAATGCAACGGCCTGAAAAAAATTTTTAAAACAAAAATGCCTGATCTTGATTATCTTGACTATAACCACTAAAAGATCAGCAAAATCAAGAGGTTTATCGTTGTTTACATGTATTGTGGGTTTGATGGATAACTCTATCAAGTTACCCACAAGCCCCACAATACCGCCTACGGGCCATTATAAACCCACAATGACGACGTTAAGAACCAGGTATAGGTCTTAAGTCTGCAACGAAAGAATTTCCCTTAAATCGCATTCCTTGTTTACTTTAAATACGGTGATTTTACCGAGTACATATATTAAAATTCAGGCTTAAGGTAGGTATATTTTCCTTTGTGCCTTTGTGCCTGTTGACTTTGTGCCTTTATTTCGAGGGAGCCTGAAAATAGAAACAGCCGGGCGCCCTGGAGACGGCCCGGACTGGAAATAAAATTTTTTATGCTTTAGCTCCGGTTTTGGCAACTTTTTCTACTTCCCGCTCTTTATAATAACCACAGGCCGGGCATGCCCGGTGTGCCATCACCAGTTCCCGGCAATGCGGACAACGGACCAGAGTAGGGGCGGCAATTTTAAAGTTTGCCCGGCGCTGGCGCTTGCGTTGTTTAGAAACCCTTCTTTTGGGAACGCCCATTCACTCCACCCCCTTTTCGCTGCAATTCAGTTGAAAAGTCGCTCCGCAGCTTATGCAAGTCTCAACGAAAACCGGATTTATTTGAAAA
>DAISHP010000061.1:0-8251 GCA_036822475.1 Bacillota bacterium | reverse complement strand
CGCTCCCCGCCGTCGGTTTCCTGGAGGCGCACCGCCACCACTTCCCGGCGCGCGGTGGGCACGTTTTTCCCCACGTAATCGGCGCGGATAGGCAGTTCCCGGTGTCCCCGGTCGATGAGCACGGCCAGCTGAATCAACTTCGGCCGGCCTAAATCGATCATCGCGTCCAGGGCTGCGCGCACCGTGCGCCCCGTGTAGATGACGTCGTCAACCAAAACGATCTTTTTATTTTCCACCGGAAAAGGAACATCGGTTTTGCGCAACAACGGCTGGTGGCTTAAAACGGTGAGGTCGTCACGGTAAAGGGTGATGTCCAGAATACCTACGGGCACCCAGCTGCCCTCAATCTCTCGAATGTAGCGGGACAACCGTTCGGCCAGCGGGACACCCCGGCGTTGAATGCCGATTAAAGCCAGATTGTCCGTCCCCTTGTTGCGCTCCACAATCTCGTGCGCAATTCTGACCAGAGCCCGGCGGATACCTTCCGCATCCAGGATCTGGGCTTTCTGGCGCAAGACATTCTCGTTCATTATTCTGCCACCTTAGCAAAAATGCCTGCTTCCACCGGTAAGCAGGCATAGTTTAGCCGTCCGTTAGCTTTCCTATGTTCCTTACCGGCCTCGCTGGACCGGGCTTAAAGGATCTTGGCCACAGTAAAGATTATCAGAAACCATCCTCCCTGTCAAGAGATTTTTTCTTGACACGGGCAGTTTAACAAACTAAAATTGAAATGACAAACAATGCAAAAAAGGTTTCGCTGCGGAAGCGAGTTTCGCTGCGGAAGCGAAAGCGGAAAGGGGGAGGAGAGTGACCCTCACCAGGCGCCGGAAGGAGTTTCTCATGAAAATTGCCAGAATTTACAATAAGACTGGCGAGCCCGTCCACTACGCAACCGTGGCCCAATCCCTGGCGGTCAGCAAGTGGACGGCCTACGACGTGCTGCGGGTACTGGAAAAAGAGGGCCTGCTGACCATGGAGTACGCCATCAACCGGGAGGACCGCCTTCCCGGCCGCTCACAGGTTTTATTTCGGCCAACCCCTTTCGCCATGCGCCTTTTGGAAATGGAAGAAGTAGAAAATTTGCCTGGCGAAGACTGGCTGCTGGTCAAAAAGCGGCTCCTGAGTGTATTTGACAATATTAAAAACCGGGGCGCGAAAAAAATAATCGATGAACTGCTCGAAGAAATGCAGACGATTGAAAAGCCCGTCACCTACAGTGCCTATACGATTACGCTGCTCACCACCTACCTTTATTCTCTGGGAAGCCGGGGAATTCACCTGGTGGAGAATTTTCTCCATCCCGCCCCTAAACCAGAATTAATTTTGAGTCTGTTTGCCGGCACAGTTCTGGGTGTGGCCATGAAAAGCATGAAAGAAGCAATGACCGCCAAACTGGCCTCGAAAATAGGAGTATTTCAAAGGTACATTTCCGAATTCAGCCGGAACGAAAGAAAACTGCTGGTCAATTTCCTCGGGGAAAACCTGCAACGGGTAACCATTTAGCAAAAAAATTTGCATATTTATTTGGTCTTTTGGGTATGATGATCGCAATAAACAATGGTTGGGAAAGAAAAGTCAGGAAAGAAAATACCGGGGGTGAGGCAAAGATGGACAGATAATTGCTTAAATAATTGCCAGACAGAAAGCACGCGGTGTGCTGGCGGCACTATCAGAAGGTTTGGTCTTCTAAAAAAGTTAGGGAGGGAAAACCATGCGCAGGGCACCTATTAATCTTTTTCACGCCCGGAACTTCCTGGCCGCACAAATCCTCTTCCGCATCTTAGCTTATCTGGAAAAAAACCCAGAGGTAAACTTCCCCAGACTTTTAGCAATCGCCAGGAGGGTTGCCATCTTACCAAAACACAAGCAGCAGATTGACCACCTGGCCGCAGTTTACCGGAATAACCAGGTAATCCGCGAATATATAAATCATCTTTTAACGCATCTTCATCCCAATGTAAAGAAACGTCTTGGACACAACTGGTTCATCAGCTATTTATTGCTTGGAATACCCTATCGGGAAAAGCTCGCGCAGAAAATTGGGGTTCACATTCCCCACTTTCTCCTGGTTGATCCAACCAGCGCCTGCAACCTGAGCTGCGCAGGATGCTGGGCAGGGAAGTATTCCCAGAAAAATTCTCTGCCCCTGGAAAGGCTGGACCGGCTGCTGGAAGAAGCAAAAGACCTGGGTATTTACTGGATTGTTCTTTCGGGCGGGGAGCCGCTCTGCTACCCGCACCTGTTTGATTTGCTCGCCAAACATAACGATATGGCTTTTATGGCTTACACCAACGGGACCCTGATCAACGAAAAAGTTGCCGATCAAATTATCGAAGTGGGTAACTTTACGCCGGCCATCAGCCTGGAAGGCTGGCAGGAAGCCACCGACGCCCGCCGGGGGGCCGGCACCTTTAATAAAGTAATGCGGGCAATGGATTTATTAAGAGAAAGAGGGGCTGTTTTCGGGGTTTCGATCACCATTACCCGCCACAACGTGATGGAAGTAACCAGCGACGAATTCATTGATTTTCTCGTTGCCAAAGGGGTCACTTACGGCTGGACTTTTCATTACATTCCGATTGGACGCAATCCCGACGTCGATTTAATGGTTACGCCGGAGCAAAGGGCCTACCTGGCCGAACGCATTCCGTACATCCGCACCCATAAACCCATTCAAATCGCCGACTTCTGGAACGACGGAGAGTTGACCCTGGGATGCATCGCCGGCGGAAGGCACTATTTCCACATCAACGCGCGTGGCGATTGCGAACCATGTGCCTTTGCCCACTTTGCCGTTGACAATATTAACGAGAAGAGCCTGCTGGAGGTTCTCCAGTCGCCCCTCTTTGCAGCGTACCAGAAACGACAGCCTTTCAACCAGAATCACCTTTGCCCCTGCCCGATTATTGATAACCCCCAGGCGCTCCGGGACATTGTGCGCGAGTCCGGCGCCCGCCCCACCCACGAAGGCGCGGAAACTGTCCTGGAGGGCACCATCGCCCGCTTTTTAGACCGCCGCTCGGCGGAATGGGGCAAGGTGGCCGACGACATCTGGGCCGCGCGGCACGGAACCAAAAAGGCGGAAGGGTTTTAAAGAAAAGGCACAGAGAGGCAAAGGCACTACGGCGCAAAGCAAGGGACAACCACTTTCTGGTCGACCCCGGTATTCACCGGGAGGTTCCCGTCACTCAAACCGGAGAATTGCCTGTTCTCCGGTTTTTTATTTTGGGCGCCAAATTTTTTCCTTGTTTCTCTTTCCCGGTTATATTAAAATTGGGTCGTAAATGATACTCCCGGGAGGAAGGACATGGCGAACATTGCACCCATCAGAGGGCTGCGCTATACGGCAAAGGCGGGCTCAATGAGCGACCTGGTTACCCCGCCCTACGACGTTATTGATGAGGCTGCCCAGGAACGTTACTACCGGCGCCATCCATACAACATTATCCGCCTGGAATACGGAAAAATCTACCCTGAAGACAATCCTGAAAACAATCGTTACACGCGCGCGGCGGCCGATTTTTTGGCCTGGCAAAAAGAGGGCATCCTGGCGCGGGAACCGGCTCCGGCCCTTTACCGTTACGAGCAAAAATTTACCCACGAAGGGATGTGGAAAACCCGCCGCGGCCTGGTCTGCGGAGTAAAATTAGAGCCATACGAAAAGGGAGTGGTTTTACCCCACGAAGAAACCCTGCCCAACCACAAGGCCGACCGGCTGGCGTTGATGCGCGCCTGCCGCGCCAACTTCAGCCCCATTTTCGGCCTTTTTGCCGATCCGGAAAAAATCGTCGAACAGATCCTGACAAACAGCAATAACCAGCCGCCGGACCTTTCCTTTGCCGACGAAAACGGCCAGCAGCACAATTTATGGGTTATTACGGATCAAAATACGATTGCCCGGGTCCAGCAGGCCATGGCCGACAAACGCATCTACATCGCCGACGGCCACCATCGTTACGAAACCGCCCTTAACTACCGGAACGAACGGCGAGCCCAGGAGAAAGCTGCTCACGAAAAGGAACATCTTTACGATTATATCCTGATGACCCTGGTCAATCTTTACGACCCTGGCCTGGTAATCCTGCCCACCCACCGGCTGATCCGTAACGTTCCCGGCCTGGTTCTGGAGAAACTGCTCGCCGGCATCGAAGAAAACTTTTCCGTCGAAAGGTTCCCCCTCGCCCCCGGGCGGGAAAATCTGCAGGCGTTCCGGAAAGTTTTACGTGAACGGGGGGAGGCTGCCGGCTGCCGGGCGCCCGGGGAACCACCCGGACAGATTCGTCACCCGCACGTTTTTGGCTTCTACGGCGGGAACGGGGCACTCTATTTGCTTACTCTGAAGGAGCCTTCCGCCCTGGCGCAGGCGGCGGGCGAGCATCATTCACCCGCCTGGCAAAACCTGGACGTTGCCGTGCTGCATACCTTAATTCTGGAGCGACTGCTGGGAATCGGAAAAGAACAGCTGGCCGGGGAAGGCTACGTAACCTACACCAGGGAGGAGGAAAGGGCACTGGCGGCGGTGGACAACGGGGAGCACCAGCTGGCCTTTTTCCTCAACCCCACCATGGTGGAAGAAGTAATCGCGGTGGCTGCCGCCGGGGAAAAAATGCCGCAAAAATCTACTTATTTTTACCCCAAGTTAATTACCGGTTTGGTAATCAATCCCCTGGAGTAAAAGGAAAGAGGCACAAAGGCAACAGGCACAAAGGCAATTGAGAGGTGGGATGTGAGAAGTTGGAGGTGGGATCTCGAATTCTTAATTGCCTTTGTGTCTTTGTACCTTTGTGCCTCTATGTCTTTTTATGCCTTTGTGCCTCAGTGCCTTTTTGTGCCTCTTCTCAACAGGCCGAATACGAACTCCAATTCCTTTACCTTCAACAACCTGCAGCACAAGACGTAAATCAGCCCGCCGCCGGCAATTAAAATAGCCAGGCGCAAGCCCTGCCGCACAAAACCCGGCCAGCCGCCGCCCCCGTCCGGGACCGTCCGGCCGGCAAAGGCCGTCCAGCCGGCGGCGTCCAGACCATATGCCGTGAGCCACCAGACCGCCGCTCCCATGCAAAATGCTGCCGCCGCAATGCGCGCGGTTTCGCGCAGCAAAAACAGGCCGCCGCTCTGCCCTAAACGCCGGCGCAGAAAAATAAACAACAAAAAGCAGGCCAGGGCGGCCGCAAGGGAGGAGGCCAGGGCCAACCCCCCGTGGGCCAGGTAGCGGACAAGGATCAGATTTAAAATTACATTGGTGACCACCGCCGCCACGCCGGTCCACATCGGGGTCACCGTATCCTGAAGAGCGTAAAAAGCCCTGTTGAGCAAATCACGCCAGACTAAAAAGATTAAACCCAAAGCATAAAAAAGGAGGGCGGCGGCGGTCATCTGGGTGTCGTTGGCGTCGAAAGCCCCGCGCTGAAACAGGAACTGGACGAGATCGTACCGCAAAACAATCAACCCCACGGTTAAGGGAAGCATCAGAAAGGCCAGCAGGGTGGCGCCCCGGCCCAGCGCCTGGCGCAGGCCGTCCAGATCGGCCAGGGCGGTCCGTTCGGTCAAGGAAGGGTATAAAACAGTGATCAGGGGAACGGCAAACAGCCCCTGCGCGATGCCCAGGGCCCGCTGCGCGTAACTCAACGCCGAAATGCTCCCCTCTGCCAGTCCGGAGGCCAGCATCCGGTCGACGATGACATTGAACTGGTTTGCCCCCATCCCGATCATAACCGGACCGGCCAGCAAAAGCATTTTCCGCAAAACGGGGTGGCGCCAGTCCAGCACCCGGCGGTAGCGAACCCCGTGCCGGGAAAGGGCCGGTACCTGAATGAGAAACTGGCTCACCGTGGCCAGCACCGTCGCCCAGGCCACGCCGGAAATGCCGCCAAAGACACCGGCCAGAAAAATGCCGCCAATCATAATCAGGTTGTAAGGGATGCCCATGAGGGCCGGCAGGGTAAAATGCTGGTGGGCGTTCAGCACCCCTTGCGCCCAGCCGACCAGGCCCATCAGAACCACCATGGGCAGCATAATCCTGACCAGACCCACCGTTAAAGAAGCCTGGGCGGGGGAAAAGCCGGGCGCCAGCATTTTCACCAGCCAGGGGGCCAGCAGGAGTCCCAGGCAAACGATCGCCGCCAGAATAATCAGGAGGGCGTGAAAGCTCGCCCAGATAATGCCAGCCAGCTCCCGGCGCTTCTCCGGCTGATGAATATACTCACTAAAAACGGGAATTCCTACCGTCGTAATGGCGCTTCCCACAATCCCGAAAAAAACGGCCGGAATCACCAGGGCTACCAGGTAAGCATCGGTAACCGCACTGGCCCCAAAGACGGCGGCCAGGGCAACTTCGCGGCCAAAACCCAGGAGCTTGCTTAAAATGGTCGCTCCCGTCACAATTACCGTCGCGCGGGCAATTTTTCTTCCATCGAACAATCCTGTTTTCCTCCCGGTTTATTTTACCTTACCGCACCGGATCCGACAAGCCGGAAGAAAATTAGATTATCTTCGCATAAATATTTTTTATGGTTATTGCTCAGAAGTAACGACCTGCTGACCGATATCTTGTTATTGCTCCTCATGAAGAGCTGATATGTTGTCCTTTTCTGAGCATATTTTTTAATTTGCTGCCGAATATAGTCCGCCGTGTCAAGTTTAACCGGTGCATCACTCCGCTGACCGTTTTGAATTTCGTTTACCTCCCATCTGCCGCGGCCGCTTTCCGGAATCAGTACTGATTCTTACGCCTTGACTAATTTTTTAATTAATGATAAAGTTAGTTAAGCACCTTCTTTAATCCCCCATCCCTATTTTGAAGGAGGAAGGTCGAAAGCATGACGGTAGACTGGGGTCCTTTTTACACAACCTTAATCATCGTCGGTCTCATCGGTGTACTGGCCGGAATTTTTTCCGGGCCGCTCAACCGGATTATCGAAAAGGTGGAAGAAAAAGCATCAGGAAGAACCACCCATCATTTGTAAACAAAAAATTTACCGTAAGCCGGTTTTAACCTCTCCGGGCTTACGGTTTTTCATTTGCGGTGATTTTTTTGCATAAACCCGGTGATGATGATATACTAAATGTAATGATGATATACTAAAATAATAATCGCGAGAGCTTGCGGAAACAAATTCCACCGGTAAAAGAGGTGTCTTTTTTGATTATTTCCAAAAAGCGTTTGGTGACGGCAATGGTAATCGCCGTTCTCTTACCTGTCTTTCTTCCGGGATGCGCCTCCCGAAAAGACAGTGCCTCCCAACAGGCCCCCGCGGAAAATCGGGAACCGTTTAAAGCAGCCGTCTATTACGCAAAAATTCAAAACCAGGAAGAATATCTGGTCAGGGAAATCCATCCCCTTCCAGAGACGGAAGACAAACTGAAAGCGGCAGCCCAGGAGTTAATCACAGGTGAGCCGGTAACCAAAGGGGCGGAAAAAATTTTCCCCACCGGCACAAAAATCCTCGGCATAACCATAGAAAACGGCCTGGCCACCGTCAACTTTTCCCGGGAGGTTTTGCAGGCCAGCGTCGGTTCGGAAGGGGAAGCGCTGGGCATTCAAAGCATGGTGAATACCCTGACGGAATTCCCGGAGGTCCGGGCGGTTTCTTTTCAGGTGGAAGGCAAACTGGACGCGCGCACCAAAGACTGGTGGGGACACGTAGGTTTATATAACCAGCCCTTTCACCGGGATCTTTCCAGAGTTTACGAGCCCGCCGTTTGGGTCACCCATCCGGTAGAAAACCAGGTCATCAGCGTCCCCCTGCTGGTCAAAGGCAGTGCCAGAGTATCTGAAGGCGCCGTTTTCGTCCGGCTCAAGGACAAAAGCGGTAAAATCCTCGCGGAGGGCCGGACCACCGCTGCCAAAGGAGCCCCCGGACGCGGCGATTTTGAATTAAGCCTGAAATTCGAACCTCCTCCGGCCGGGCAGGGGTACCTGGAAGTCTTTGAAAAAAGTGCCCAGGACGGCAGCGAACGCAACAAAGTGACCGTCCCGGTCAGGTGGCAGTAAAAAAGCGGTCGTCGGTCGTCAGAGGTCGGACGTCGGAAAATTACCTTTAGAAAATTTATGTTTCGCGCTTTATTTCTGAACGGAAATATTTGCTTTGTGCCTCTATTTGCTTTGTGCCTTTGTACCTGGAAAACTTTGTGCCTGATATTTTCGAGGGAGTTGCCCATAAGAACGTTCGTTCTCTCCATAAATAATGAAAAATGATCATATATAAAGTATCTATCCCTAATCCCTATCCCCTAATCCCTATCCCCTATT
>DAISHP010000060.1:0-8283 GCA_036822475.1 Bacillota bacterium | reverse complement strand
AGTTTGCTCTTTGTCGCCGAGAAACCGGAGCATTTGTTTTTTCTCTTTGATCATGAGTTAAGAGGGAGTTCGAGGGTGTTCAAGGGAAAAACCGTGAAAACCTTATATATCAAGGGATAGAGAGATAAAAGGTTTGCGCAAAATGTGTGAGATAAAAAATGATAGAAAATGGTTATTACGAACATATGTAATAATAAGAAGGAAGAATAGCATATATTCCCTGGAAATTATAAAATTATTGTTACCCTGTTGTTACCTCGTTATAGAAAGTAAAGATATGCTTCAGATAAGGATTAAAAAATACAGAAATGATGCCTGTTACGTTTGGTAACGGAAGTTAAAACCAAACAAATGTATGGATATTTGTGAGGATGGAAAGAGAGAATATTTTATCGTCCTAAGTTGGTAAATATGGTAATTATAGTTAGCTGATTAAGTGCAGATATTAAGTGCAGGATTTTGATTAAGTGCAAAGGCTAGAGGCCTTGATGTACATGGGTTTACAGGATTATAAATGTTAGCCAACCATGAAAATTAAGTGCAAAAGAAAAATAGAAAAATGTTTCCAAATATAATTACGCTGTCACTATAGACCATTATAGTATTTATATAGTTGGGATAGAAAAATGTTTCCAATCCCTGGTATCAATTATTAATATTAACCTGACGGGGGAGGTGATGATATGGATATAATGACTAATGAAAGAACATTACAGGCTACGAAACAAGGCATAGAAATGGTCATAAAAGTTGTATTATCTACAGAGTTTAATGAAAAAATAATTGCTGCCAAACTTGCTGAACAAATTAAGGAACGATTGAAAGTTGTCCATATGTGAAACCAACAATTTGGTCTGTAAAAGTTTTGGTTGTTCTTTGTGATCAGACATAATCATTCTCCATTCATTTAATTTCTTAATTAAGTATTTAGTTGACCTGGGCAGGTAATAATTGTAAATTTAGCTGACGGAGGCCTGCCCAAGGGATTTTTGTTTTTTTTGGGCCTCTTCGATGACATCTTCAGGGAAGGCCCGGTTGAACTGGACTTTAATCCAGCCTTTCATATCACTGTTTCCGGAGGTCCAGAGATCGTAAAGGGTATCAATCAGCCGGTCCAGTTCGGGGTCGCCGGTATCTGGCCGGGGCGCCTGGCGGCCGGCGGCCACAGCAATGCCATGTTCCTTCATTATATTTTTGAATGCCTTTAGGACGGCCTGCTCTCCAAAGCGTGCCGTCAGGCTTTTTAAGGCGTCTTCGGGGGAGATGAACATCTCCCCTTTACCTGTTTTTAGCCAGTTTTCTGAGGAGGAAAATTCATATGCAGTTAATCTTAATAGTTGATCGGAAGGCTGACGGATACCTTTTTCAAGATTAGAGAGAAAACCTTTGCTTATCTTTAATCTTGATGCGAATTCCTCTTGAGTTAATTTAAGCTCTTTTCTTAGCTTTCGTATCCGTTCTCCTATACCCAAGAAAAATTTCCTCCACAGAAAACTTTTTGCTTGACAAGTTTCCTCAGCATACTTTATTATTATGTCCAGAAGCTCTTAAAACTTTTCCATCATTATGTCTATGACCGAAAGGAGGGCCTGGCTGTGGCCAAGACCCGGACTAAGAAAAACGGGATGACCGGCCTGGAGATCCGGATCGCGCTGATGCGTAAAGGTATTAAGCTGGTGGACATTGCCGCCCGGGCCGGGGTGAAGCCTGCCGCCGTTACAAAAATGCTCAACGGCAAAGATGCATACATTGGCCGGCGGATCAGGCCGTATATTGCCGAAGCCCTGGGCATTCCCGAGGAAAATATCTGGCCGCCCGAAGAGCAGCAAAAGCAAAAGCTTGCCCAGTAGGGTAGGCCGGATTTTTTTACTGGAAACATTTTTACATTGATTATACCAGAGGCATGAGGGGGTGGCAATGGAAAAGGGATGTAAAAATTAGGCAAGAAGCGGGAAATTATCTTGAAAAATTTAGTTACAGGAGGGATTACAATGAAAATCCATTGGTGCGCGATCTACGATAAAGACGGCGAAGAGATTGCCGGCCGGGTGGATCTTTGTGACACCTGCCTGGACAAGGCTCTTTCAAAGGGCGAAGTAGTTTATATCCCTTACGACTGCGAAAATTCCGGCATTTGCGAAAGATGCAGTCGCAAAGTGGGGACCCGGGAGTAATCCCGGGCTCCCCCAGGGGAAGTGAAAAGATGGAATGTTCGGCAATCGGCGACAGCGCAGGATGTTTCTGTGGGAGGAATGATCATTTGGAAAAACGGGAGCAAAACGGGCTGAAGATTTATGTGGCGTCGTCGTGGCGGAACCCCCGCCAGCAGGTGATCGTGGAACTGCTCAGGGATCATGGTTACAGGGTTTATGACTTCGAGCATCCGGAGCCGGGCACAAACGGCTTTCACTGGTCCGAGATCGATCCGGAGTGGAATAATTGGGGAGCGGCGGAATTCCGGAATTCCCTTGGACACCCGATTGCTGAGAAGGCATTTGCCCTGGACATGACGGCTCTGCAAGAATGCGACGTGTGCGTTCTGGTCCTGCCCTGCGGCAGGAGCGCGCACCTGGAAGCGGGGTTCGCCCTGGGCGCGGGCAAGCCCACCGTTATCCTGATGTCCGGACGAGACGAGCCGGAACTGATGTACAAGATGACGCCACACATCTGCACCGACTGGAAAGAAATGCTGGACTGCCTGGAGCAGATACGGGGTCATAAAAAAGAGGGAACTTTTCAGGATTTGGTTGAAAAAAGGCCCGGCCAGGCCGGGCGGGAAAGGAGGATTTAAATGACTTCTCTATATATGGAAGGGCAGACAAAACGTGAAGCTGTCCAAGGCAGACTGCTTACTATCGACCAATTTATTCGTGAAATTATTGTCCCTGAGATTGAATCATATCAAAAGAGAGTTGAGAAAGGGAATTGCCAAATTCATCCATGGAGTTATGTACTATTTGCCAAAATCTTTCAATCGTTTCTGTAAAAGCCAATCCTACGGGTTTAGATGATTCAACTTCAACACCTTCAATGTTATAACGGTCCATGAAAGCAATAGTTACGGCAAATCTTTCAAATATGAAGAACTTAATGTCTGTCGGTTGGGATTTTAGAATGCTTCTCATCTGATCTTCATTAACACATTTTTTAAGCTGATTAAACACGGCGTCAATTTTAGGTTTCATTCTGGTTCGTTCAGCGTCTAAAGCTCTATGGGTCGGAAAAGAAGAAGCATATCTACCGATACTTTTAACATCAGACTTCGTATAACAGCTTTTTAGTAAATCTTTGCAGGCATAAGCCAGATACAGCGGTTTAAAATCCTGGCTGTGCACTTTGTCACCTCCTTCCCGCCGGAATTGCTATCTAGCACTTGCAATATTCGACGCGGGAGGAGGGTCCCCCTACCGGGGGGTGAGAATTTTGGTTACGGAGGGAGGGGCGCGTGATGGGCAGGAAAAGGCGAGCGGCCGGGGCGGAGCAGCTTGTGTTGTTTGGCGAGGACAAAAATACCGGCGGACAGGCAGCCGGTATGCTCCAGGAATGCCTGCGCAAGATTGATGAGCTTACCATTGAGGTCCGGCGGCTGGCCCAGGCCCAGGAACAGAAAATCGTTTACCTCCCCCGCCCTTTTAAACCCCTGGCCACGGAACAGGCCGCAGTGGAGTTTTTGGCAAAGATTTTCGAGCGCGAGCCCAGGCGGTCGGTGGCCAGCGCCATCCGGGAATTAAAGCAGCATGCGCAAGAACACGGGTGGCGGTTGGGGAGCAGGGCCAGCCTTTACCGCCTGGCCAGGAAGATTGATTGTTGGGAGGGCAGGAAGTGCGCAGAAAGAAAGGGGATGTAAGCGATACCGGGCAATTAACCATTTTTGACATGATCAAGCAGGACGAAAAAGAAGAGAAGCCGGCGCCCGGCAGTTACAATATCTCCAACCGGCTCCGGAGCGAGCTGAGCGAGGGCTTGAAAAGATGCCTGCTTTCCAGGTACGAGGTGGCCGCGAAGATGAGCGAGCTTTTGGGCACGGAGATCACCAAAAGCCAACTGGACAGCTGGACGGCGGAGTCAAAGGAGTACCACCGCTTCCCGGCGGAGTACCTCCCGGCCTTCTGCCAGGTAACCGGTTATAAGGAACCCCTGCGGATGATGGCCCGGCTGGTTAAATGCTTTTTGCTGGAAAGTAAAGAGGCATTGATGGCTGAGATCGGGCAGATCGACCAGATGAAGCGGGAATTAGTTAAACGGGAAAAAGCGGTGCGCAGCTTGCTTGAGCAGATTTCCGGAAAGTAATGTTCCCAGTAAAAAAAAAGGGGGGGGGGGAGAGATTAATGCGTGGCTGAAGGTAGAGGAAGTTGCCCGGGAGCTGGGTGTTTCGAAATGGACGGTGCGCCGGCTGATCGCGGCCGGCAAACTGCGGGCGAAGGCCGCCGAGGGCCGCGGGCATGGCGGCAAGGTTTACCTGGTGGCGCTTTCTTCTCTGCCCCTTGAGTTGCAAAAAAATTACCTGGCCGGCCTGGCCGGTTCGGCCGGGGAAACGGAAACAGAAGAACAGGAAGACCGGCCCGATCTCGACCCTTCCCCTGCCCCGGCTCCGGCGAAGATCACGACGGTGGCCGAACTGGAGGCAAAGTACGGCCAGGAAAGAGCGGGCAGGCTCCTGGAAAAGGCGCTGGAGCGGGAGAAGATCGTGCAGGAAGCCCTGCGGATCGAGGCTGACGGCGTTAAGGTGACGGAACGCAAGATAAGCCTGGCCAGAAAGAGGAAAATCTCCCGGGCCACCCTCAACCGCTGGGTGGCGGCATATCAAAAGGAGGGATTGTTGGGATTGATTAATGAGAAGTATCGAAAGCCCGGGCCCGGCCTGGAGTTCACCGCCAGGCGCGTCGTGCCGGAAGAGATGCGGGATTTTATCGTGGGACTATATGCGACTTACGAGGCGCAGCGGCTGCCGACCGTCGCCCACGTGATTAAACAGGTGGAGAAGCACGCCGCCGCGCAGGGATGGGAAGTGCCCAGCCGGGCGACTATTTACCGGGTGGTCAAGGAGATTAGGAAAAACCTGCTGGTGGCTGGCCGGGAGGGGCTGGAAGCATGGCGCAAAAAGTGCATGCCCCGGACCCAGCGAGACATCACCGCCAATATGGTCAACGAGTACTGGGTCGGTGACGGTCACGATTTCAACATTTTCGTGGACTTTTACGGCCGGCCCCGGAAGGTGAGCATGTCCGCCTGGATGGACTGGCGGAGCAGGATGATCACCGGCTGGTGCATTGCCGACCAGACGAACGCCCGGACCATCGCCCTGGCGCTGCGGATGGGGATTAAGAGCTGCGGCCTGCCGGGAACGGTTTACACCGATCACGGCAAGGACTATAAAAGCAAGTACTTGCGGGCCGTGTACGCGGACCTGGAAATCGAAGAGCTGTTTTGCACGCCGCGGCAGCCCTGGGCGAAGCCCATCGAAAGGTTTTTCGAGACCTTCAATGACCGGGTGGTCCGGCACCTGCCCGGCTTTTGCGGGGACAGGCCCGAGGAGCGGCCGAAGGATTTTGACGAGAAAAAGCTGCACCGGGCCGGCAAACTGCTGCCGATTGAACGGTTTGTGGCGATTACCGAGGAGGCCGTTACAGAATACAACAATACGGTGCACAGCACGCTGAAGGATACCCCCGCGCACGTGTTTGAAAGCCTCCCCAAGTTCCGGCCGGGCAAGGTGAACCTCGACGTTTTGGACCTTTTGCTGATGGAGAGAAAGCACGTGCGGGTCACCCAGCTGGGGATCAGGGTTTTGAACAACTGGTTCTGGGCGGACGAATTAACCGAGGTGATGAAAGAAGAGGTAAGCGTTCGCTACGACCCGTACCGGCCGGCGGAAGTATTGGTTTTCTACGGGGGGCAGAAGATCTGCGTGGCCACCAATGCGGAGGTTTCCCGCATGGGCGCCACCCCCGAGATGCTGGAGAAAATTGCAAAAAAGAAGTACAGCGCGGAAAAGAGGGTGAAGAGGGAGCTGCAAAGGTACAACGAGGCGGTGGAAACCATCCTGGCCGGTAAGCAGCACGTCTTTCCCGGCGGCGCGGAGGACCGGCCGGAGAACGTTGTGCGCCTGACCGGGCACGAAAGGTTGGCAAAGGAAGTGGAAGAGGCCAGGAGAAAGCAGCAAAGCCGGCCTTCGCCCGAGCCGCCGGCCATGTCCAGGAGCGAGAAGTTGCTCCTGGAGCGGGGGGCCAGGGTGCTGGCCAGGGGCAGGTAGCAAAAAGAACCCCCTGTATAGGGGGGAAACAGAATACCCAGATGATTATACCACATTTAAAAGGGAGGTACATGATATCATGGCAAACATTCTTGAGCTTAAACATGAGCAAGAAGACCCGCGCGCGTGGCTTGATCACGAGATTAATCAGAAGGGGATCCCGCTGACCGCGTTTGCCCGGGAATTGGGCGTTTCGCACTCCCTGGTATCGCTGTATTTAAAAGGAAAAAAAGACAGCAAGAGCCTGGAGGCGAAAGTCAGGGAATTGATGAGCAAAGAGAGAAAGACGGAGCCGGCCGGGGAAGCGGCGCCCCCCTCTCCTGCCCCGGCGCCCGGTATTTTCATCACCAGGGATTTTCAGCAGGCGATCGCGATTTGCGATATGTGCCGGCAAGAATATGAAATTGGATTGCTCATCGGCCACCCGGGAAGCGGCAAAACGACTGTGCTTACCGAATATTGCAAGCAGGACCCGGAGGCCGTCTTGATCCGCGCCAGAGCCACGATGACCGCAAAGGAAATGCTCTACGAGCTGGGGACGAAGCTGGGGCTTACCCTTTCGGGGGGCCAGGCGGAGATGGAAAGAAAGATTATCGCTCAACTCAGGGAATACCGTCGGCTGATCATTTTTGACGAGGCGGACTTTTTGATCACCAGGGAATCCACGAAGCGGATGAATATTTTGCGGAGCATTTGGGATGAGGCAAGGACGGGGATGGTATTTTCCGGCACCCCGGATTTTGCGGAGGACCTCGTAAAGGGTCCCAGCCGGAAGGAAAACCTTTCGCAATTTTATTCCCGGGTGCGCTGGGCGTACCGGATGAAGGGCGTCAGCCGGCAGGAGGCGCAGGAAATCCTGGCCGGTTACAACATTACAGACGCGGCGAAGGAGTACATGATCAAGCGGGCCTGCGACAAAGCCCGGGGAGGCCTGCGCCGGTTTAAACGTTTGCTGCAAAATGCCCTGGACCTGGCCCAGGGAGAGCAGATCACGCTGGAGATTGCGGAAGAGGCTGACGAGCTTTTGCTGTCCCCGGATAATCTGGGGATCAAGCTGTGAAACAGGGGGCGGTCTTAAATGAGTAAAGCCTGGGTAATCGTTGACCAGCAGGGAAGCTCTTTACCCGTTTTTGCCCGCACAAAGAATGAAGCTTTGAACGTTCTCCTGGGTAGCGATGAGGATAAATACACCTGCACGCCCCTGAACAATGAACCGAAGGTCCGGCGGGCAAAGCAATACGACCGGTACGCCGGGGAGGGGCGGGTGCCGGTTGCGGTATTGCTGCAAGACGGCTGGGAGATCCCCTGCCGGTGGTGCGGCCGGACGGTCAGCCGGCGGGATCTGGAACTGGGTGCCTGGGTGAAAGACGAGGAAGCGGTATATTGCCAGTTTTGCGCCGACCGGGCGTTTGAATGGCAGGAACTCGGGCCGGTGGCAAGAGATTGATGAAGGTGGTGGCGTAAGGCAGTCGCCAGGCCCGGGAGGAAACTGACCGGCCGCCTCCTGGACGGGCGGACGTGGGACGAATTCCCGGAAACGCAAAGAGATTAAGCAACCGGATGACTTTCCGGAGAACCTTGAATTTAGGAGGCGCAGACTGATTGGCTGAGGTAGCTTTTTTTGAGAAGTATAACTTCATCTGGCTTGACCACAACTTACAGCAGATTTTTGTTAGTGACGGAATTTCCAAGGGGAGAGGGTGGGGCGCGTTTCGCAGGAATAAGAACGGGAGTTTGCAAAGGGTAAAGTCCCCTGCTCTGCCGATGGTAAACACAAAGGCTGAAGCTCAAAAAATGCTTAACTCCTGGGCGAAATCAAAGGGATATAAATTACTTTGCGTGTTTGGTAAAAGAAAAGGCTGTTCTGTGGACGTTGGGCTGTGCTGCAAATACTGCAGTACAAACAAAGTTTGCCGGAGTGTATGTGAGCCATGCAGGTATCATTTGCCCTGTGCCTGCGATGAGCCAATAGATTAAGCGAAAGGAGTTGATCTAGCAATGAAGCCGGTGCCCCTGCCCGAACAGGGCCA
>DAISHP010000059.1:0-8309 GCA_036822475.1 Bacillota bacterium | reverse complement strand
CCGGGAAGTGATGACAGGTGTCCAGTGCGCAACTCTGGAGCCAGTTCCAAAAGAACAAAAGCGAAGAATTAAGACAGCAGCTGGTCCTTTCCTACCTCTGGCTGGTCCGGTATCTGGCGGGACGGCTGGCGGTTCGGCTGCCCGCCGCCATCAATCAGGAAGATCTGGAAAGCTGCGGCGTTCTGGGTCTTTTAGAGGCGATTGACAAGTTTGACCCGGCGCTGGGGAAGGATTTTGAAAGCTACGCCTGTATGCGCATCCGGGGGGCCATGCTGGACGAACTGCGCCGGGTAAACTGGATCCCGCGGACGATCTGGCAAAAACTGCAGGTGCTCCGGGCGGCGCGGGAGAAACTGGAAAACCACGGCGAAGGGGTGGTGACCGAGGAGGCCGTGGCCCGGGAGGTGGGCTGGGAGGCGGCGGAAGTGCGCCGGCTGGAAGCCCACTCCCGGCGGATTTACGCCGTTTCGCTGGACGAAATGGCGGCGACGGCCGGCGGCGAAACGGTTCGCCTGGGGGATGCCATCCCGGATGAAAATAGTCCGGATCCCCTGGAACTGGTGGTCGAAGAAGACGACCGGCAGCTGCTGGTGAAGGCAATTGAAAGCTTAAACGAGAAGGACAGGCTGGTTTTATCCCTGTATTACCAGCAGGGTCTGACCCTGAAAGAAATAGGGAAAGTCCTGGAAGTATCCGAATCGCGCGTTTGCCAGCTGCACAGCCGGGCCCTGGGCAGGCTGCGGAAAAAGCTGGAGGAGCTGTACCAGGAAAAGTGAAGAGCAGGGATTAGGGATTAGAGGTTAAGGATTGGAATTAGGGAAAAGGGGGTTCTGGAATTATGTTGAGGGGGATTTATACCGCTGGGGCGGGGATGGGCGTGGAACAGGCCCATCTGGACACCCTGGCTAATAATTTAATTAACGCCGCCACCAACGGGTATAAAAAGGACCGGGCGGTCCAAATGCCGTTTCCCCAGCTCTTGTTAGTGCAAAGACAGCAGGAAGCGGTTCCCGGCGTGAGCACCGGGTGGGAATACGTCGGCCGTACCAACCAGGGAGCGGCAGTGCAGCGGGTAGAAACCAATTTCGCGTCCGGGCAGGTTCAGGAAACCAGAGAACCCACCCATCTCGCTTTGGTCAACCAGAATTGCTTTTTCGTGATCAATGCCCCCGCACCGAATGACCCCGCCCGGGAATTGTACACTCGGGACGGCGAATTTTCCCTTGACGGAGAAGGGTACCTGGTGACCGCCCGAGGGGAAAGGGTGCTGGGGGAGAATGGGCCTGTTTTCCTCGGAGAGGAGAGGGATTTCTTCATCAGCGAAGAAGGGATTGTCTCGACCCCCCGCCGGGGTGAAATAGACAGGCTTCGCCTGGTGGAGTTTGCCGACCTGGCTGTTTTGCAAAAAACGGGTGACAACTGTTTTACTGCCCCGCCCGGCGCAGCCGCTCCGGCGCCAAACCCACGGGTGCGGCAGGGCTTTCTGGAACGCTCAAACGTAAACGTGACCGCCGAAATGGTCAGCGTGATTACCGCCCTGCGCGTCTACGAAGCCAATTCCCGGGTTCTCCAGGCGCACAACGACCTCCTCGGCCTGGCGATAAACCAGGTCGGGGCCGTAAAGTAAAAATTGAGGCACAAAGGCAAGAAAGGCACAGAGGCACAAAGGGAAATAGAGATAAACAACCGGTGAATATTATTCTTTGTGCCTCAGGTAGAAAATAATCCTTAATTTTCTAAGGAGTTCCCCATGAGAACATTCGTTCTCGCCATTAATATATGGAAATGAGGCCCAAGGCAGGCACATTTCCCTTTGTGTCTTTGTGCCTGTTGCCTCTGTGCCTCTATTTTCAAAGGAGGACGATTACGGTGCTCAGAACGATCGACGCCGGCCGCGCAGGGCTCATCGCCCAGCAAACCCGCCTGGATACGGTCGCCAACAACCTGGCCAATATAAACACCCCGGCCTTCAAAAGGCAGGAAGTTTCTTTTGCCGACCTCCTCTACCAGGAAATGAACGCCGCCGGGCGCCCAGTAGAAAAGGAGAACCCGGCCGGCACCGGCCCCGTCCACGGGACGGGCGTAAGAGCGGCCGCGGTGACCAAAAATTTTTCCGGCGGAGCGCTCATCACGACGGGCCGCCCGCTGGATGTCGCCATCGCGGGAGAAGGATTTCTCCAGGTCGAACTGCCCGCCGGCCGGTACGCCTACACCCGCAACGGCGCCTTGAACATCGCCCCTGACGGCACGCTGGTCGTCGCTCACGGCTACCCGCTTGCCCCGGGGATTACCTTGCCCGGGGATTACCGGAAAATCACCATCAGATTCGACGGAACTGTCCTGGTTAACGGGGAAAACGGCGCGCCGGAAGAAGCGGGGCGGCTATCCCTTTATCGCTTTGTCAACCCCGCTGGTCTGGACGCTTTGGGCAATAATCTTTACGTTCCTACCCCGGCCAGCGGTGAGCCCGTCGAAGGGATGCCGGGGGAGGGCGGATTCGGCGTTTTCCGGCCGGGTTGCCTGGAATCTTCCAACGTTGACCTGACCCGGGAGATGGTTAGCCTCGTCGAAGCCCAGCGGGCCGCCCAGATTGCCCTGCGGATGGTTCAAAATGCCGACGAAATGTGGAATATCGCCAATAATTTGCGAAAGTAGGACGTGAATTAACCTGTCTGGAAATGATTTGGAGTTGCAAGTAGGAATTGCCGATTACAAAATCACCAGGGATCCCGGGCGCCTGATCACCCTCGGGCTGGGTTCGTGCGTGGGGGTCAGTCTTTACGACCCGGTGACGAAAATCGGCGGCCTGCTTCACGTCATGTTGCCCGACAGCACCCAGTTTAGCAGCGTCAGCAAGCCGGCCAAGTTTGCCGACCTGGGGATCCCCCTGCTGGTGCAAGAATTACAGAAGAAGGGGGCCGGCGGCAGGCGCCTGCAGGCCAAACTGGTGGGCGGAGCACAAATGTTCTCCGGCCTGGACAATTCCCTGGTTTTAAACATCGGGCAGCGGAATGTGGAAAAAGCGCGCGCCGTCTTAAAAGAACTGGGAATTAAAATTCTGGCCGAGGAAGTGGGCGGAAACCGGGGCCGGACGATGATTCTGGATACGGCCGACGGGAAAGTAATCGTCCGGATGTTGGGCAATGTGCAAAAGGTGATTTGAGGATGGAGTTCACGCAATTTAAGGAGCAAGTGCGGCAGACCTTCGGCCTTGATTTAAACAGTTACAAAGAAAGTCAGCTGCGCCGACGGTTGACCGGCTACCTGAACAGGCTGAATTTGCCCGGTTTCCAGGCCCTGTACGCCAGAATCCAAAGCGACCGCAGTGCTTACGAGGCCTTCCTGGATTTTTTAACCATCAACGTTTCGGAGTTTTTCCGGGACCCGGCCAGGTGGACGGAACTGGAAAAGGAAATCCTGCCCCAGTTGCTGGCCGGCAAACAAGGCGGCTTAAAGATCTGGAGCGCCGCCTGCGCCAACGGGGCCGAACCTTATTCTCTGGCCATTATTTTAAAGGAGCTTAACCCCTTTCGCCCGCACCGGCTGCTGGCCACCGACATCGATAAAAACGTCTTGGAGCAGGCCCGGCAGGGGCGTTACCATCCCGACGCGGTCCGCCACGTGAGCAAAGAGCGTTTAAATAAATTTTTTGAACAGGCCGGAAACACTTTTGTCCTGAAGGATAAAATCAAAAAAATGGTCACTTTTCGCCAGCACGATCTCTTAACCGATCCTTTTGAAGAAGGGTGGGACCTCATCGTCTGCCGGAACGTCAGTATTTATTTCACGCGTGCGGCTCAGGATCAGCTGAACAGGAAATTAACCAAAAGCCTGGCCAGGGGAGGATTTTTGTTTATCGGGGGGAGTGAAATGATTTTTAATTATAAAGAACTGGGCCTGGAAAGGGTTCGCACCAGCTTTTACCAAAAGGCTGCCGGTCTTCCGGGGGTGAAGAGGTGAACAGCCGGGAGTTATCCGCAGGCGAACTGGACGCTCTGCAGGAGATCAGCAATATCGGCATGGGCAACGCCGTTACCTCCCTGGCGCAGCTGATCAACCGCCGGGTGGAGATGCGGGTCCCCCGCGCCCGCTTTCTTTCCTTTGAAGAGGTTATTGCGTTGGTAGGCGGGTACGAAGAACTGGTGGCCTGCGTAAGTCTACGTTTGCTTGGGGATGTGCCCGGGATCATTCTCTATCTGTTTGACGGGCAAAGCGCTTACCGGCTGGTGGATTTATTGCTGGGGCTGCCCGCCGGGACGACGGACGCCCTGGACGAAATGGCGGAATCGGCGGTAAAAGAAGTGGGCAACGTCTTGACAGGTTCTTTTGTCAGCGCGATCAGCCAGATGACGGGCCTGCGTATGATCACGGCAGTACCTTTGTTTGCTTTTGACATGCTGGGGGCGGTCTTGTCGTCTTTGCTGGTGGCTGCCGGGCGCATCGAAGACGCCGTGCTGGTCATTGAAACGGAGCTTTTTCCCGATCAAAACGGGCAGATCAAGGGCCATTTTTTCCTGCTCACGGAACCCGGTGCGATCGCCAGGCTGATGTCTGCTTTGGGTTTTTAAGAGGAAGGCAACGAAAACGGCAAGGAGGAGTTTATCTTGGGCAAAAAAGTGCTGATTGTTGATGATGCTGCCTTCATGCGCATGATGATTAAAAACATCATCACCAAACACGGGTACGAGGTGGCCGGCGAGGCGGAAAACGGCAAGCAGGCGGTGGCCCTCTATTCCGAATTAAAGCCCGATCTGGTCACCATGGACATTACCATGCCGGAGATGGACGGGATTGAAAGCGTGAAGGCCATCCGTTCCCTGGATCAAAACGCGAAGATCATTATGATCAGCGCGATGGGGCAGCAGGCCATGGTCATGGATGCCATTCAGGCCGGGGCGAAGGATTTTATCGTCAAGCCCTTTCAGCAGGAGCGCGTCCTGCAGGCCATCGAGCGGGTTTTGAACCGGCCCGGGGCAGCCGGTAAATAGGGGGTGGCACCTTGCAGGAGGTTTTATCCCAGCAGGAAATAGACTCTCTCCTGGCCGCGCTGACCAGCGGAGAACTGCCGGTGGAGGATGTAAAACGCGCGCCCGCTCCCGCCGTGCGGGCTTACGATTTCCGCCGGCCCAATAAATTTTCCAGGGAACACCTGCGCACTCTGGAAATGCTTCACCAGCAGTTTGCCCGGCTGCTTTCCAGCTTTTTGTCCGGCTACCTCCACGTTTCCGTAAACGTGGAAGTTGCTTCCGTCGGGCAAATGATTTTTGAGGAGTTTATCCGTTCGCTTCCCAGTCCGAGCATCATGATCGTCTTTGGTTTGAAACCCCTGGAGGGTCCGGCAATTTTCGAAATCAACGCGCAGGTTATTTATCCCGTGATCGATCTCCTCTTCGGCGGCCCGGGAACGAGCGCCGTCGACAACCGGGAGCCCACCGATATCGAAATGACGGTAATCCGCCGTCTGGGCGCGCGCATCCTGGAAAATCTGGGCGCCTCCTGGCAGGATTTTTACCCTGTTACGCCGGAAATCCAGGCCATTGAAACGAATCCCCGGATGCAGCAGTTTTATGCGCCAAACGAAGTGGTGGCGCTGATTACCTTTTCGATTAGTTTAAACGACGAAGAAAAAGGACTGGTCAACCTTTGCCTGCCGTATTTATTGCTGGAACCCTTGATCTCGCAGCTTTCCGTCCGGCAGCAATTTGTGCGGCGGGCGGGTGCCTCCCGGCTGGAGGACATCCGGCGGCTTGAACGCTGGCTGGGTTTGGCGCCTCTTGAGCTGAAGGTGATCCTGGGCGAAGCGGAAATTACCGTGAAAGAACTGCTGGGCCTGCAGGTGGGCGATGTGCTGACGCTGGATTGCCGTTACGATCAAGACCTCCGGTTATACGTGGAAGATGAATTTAAGTTTTACGTCCAGGCGGGAAGAGTGGGGG
The DNA here is from genome assembly GCA_036822475.1 of Bacillota bacterium. Classification (GTDB taxonomy): domain Bacteria; phylum Bacillota; class Desulfotomaculia; order Desulfotomaculales; family Nap2-2B; genus JAIMBK01. The sequence goes on along the minus strand of DAISHP010000059.1, from coordinate 2,373 downwards.
GGAACCTCGCTGTACAGATCACTTCATTGGTCGAGGGGGAAAAGAGGGATGACTGAGCGCAGCATGTTGAGCCAGGAGGAAATTGATGCTCTGCTGAAGGCAACGGAAGGCGGTCCGGAACAGGAGGGCGAACCTGGAGCGCCGAAGGCGGCAGCCGAAGTCCCCGGGCCGGCGGTGCCGGCGACGACGGAAACGGGAGCGGCGGCGGGGGCGGAGACGGGCGGCTGGGGGCCGGATCTCACCCAGACGGAAAAAGACGCCCTTGGAGAAATAGGAAACATATCAATGGGTTCGGCGGCGACCGCACTTTCGGAGCTGCTGCGCCAGAGGGTGACTATCACCAGCCCAAAAGTTACCACCCGCTGGCAGGAGGAGCTTTTTGCCGCTTTCCAGGTTCCTTACATCCTGATCCAGGTGGATTTTAAGGCGGGTCTGGAGGGGTTCAACGTATTGATTATGCAGGCTAAAGATGCTGCCGTGATCGCCGACCTGATGATGGGCGGGGACGGCAAAAACCCTTCCGGACAGATTTCCGAAATCGAATTGAGCGCCGCTTCGGAAGCAATGAATCAGATGATCGGCACGGCATCGACGTCTTTATCCACCATCTTCCGGCGCACCATCAGCATTTCGCCGCCGCAGACCACCATTTTGGAAATGGCCGACGGAGCGAAAGATTACCGGCTGCCTACCGATGATCCCATCGTGGTGGTATCCTTTAAGATGAAGATCGGGGAACTGGTGGATACCGAGCTGATGCAGATCATGAGCATCCATACGGCCAGGGAAGAAGCCGGTTTATTGCTGGCGCAGGTGGCCGGCCCCGCACCGGCCCCGGACACCGGTGACACGACCGGGGCGGGAAAGATTCCGGCAGGTCATCCAGGGGAACCCGGAGAGGTACCGGCGGACGGGACCGCCGCGGGACCGGTTCCGGCTGGCCGCCCGGAAGCGCCCGGGGCGGTTCCCGGGAAAGAGTCCGGGCGCGCGGTCCGGGAAGGCGCCCGTCTGGTTCCGGAAGAGGCGGCCGCCCTGGCGCTAGAGCAGGAAAAAGCCCTCTTTGCCGCCCCCGCCCCCCCGGCCCCGGCGGCCTCCGTTCTTACGGAAGCTGAGCAGCGCAGGCTGGAATTGTTACTGGATATTCCCTTGAAGGTGAGCGTAATTTTAGGCAGGACCAGACGCCCCATTAAAGAAGTGCTTGGTTTAACGCCGGGGGCGATTGTCGAGCTTTCTTCCCAGGTCGACGAACCGGTCGAAATCCTGGTGAACGGGACCCTGATTGCCCGCGGCGAGGTGGTGGCCGTAAACGAGAACTTCGGCGTGCGGATTACCAGCATCATCACCCCGCAGGAAAGAATCCAGCAGCTGGGCGGCAACCGGTAGTGAAAAGCCAGGCAAAGAGGCACAAAGGTACAGAGGCACAAAAGAAAAATATATAGAAGGCCGGGAATATCTGCTTTGTGCCTTTGTGCCTGTTGCCTTTGTGCCTGCTATTCCTTGTGTTCTCTGTGTCCTCTGTGGTTTAATTATGTTTTCTTTTTTGTTCGGGGTGTGTTAAAATAAAGGCACAATGCCTTAAGGTAGCAATCGGGATGGAGAAGATTGAGGAAAACGGGGCTTCCAGGGAGAAAGAAAACTTTTTGGGGACGGGAATCAGGGCCAGCGCGGCGGTGCTGGTTGGCGGCCAAAGCCGGCGGATGGGCTTAAATAAAGCTTTCCTGAAAATCGGGCCGGGCCGTCTGATTGAAAACATTACCGCGAAGCTGAAAACGCTCTTTCCGGAAGTTCTGCTGGCCGGCAACGATCCGGAACCATATGGTTCGTTGTGCCTGCCGGTGGTCGGCGACATTTACCAGGGGTGCGGCCCCCTGGCCGGGATTCATGCCGCTTTGACGGCGGCGGCCAACCCCTACGTGTTCATCACGGCCTGCGATATGCCGTTTGTGGATTTAGACCTGGTCGCGTTCCTGGTCAAAAACGCGCCGGGGTACGACGTGGTGGTGCCGCGCCTCGGCGCCTACCTGGAGCCCTTGTGCGCTGTTTACGGGAAAGGTTGCCTGAGTGCCATCGAAGCCAGTTTAAATAAGGGCCAGTGCAAGGTCACTGCCTTTTTTCCGGAGGTTGCCGTGAAATATCTTGACCAGGAGGAATTGAGCGGTTTTAACCTTGATCGGATTTTTTTTAATCTCAACTCGCCGAAGGATCTAAAAAAGGCAATCGAGCTGGGCAAGTCGTTATCTTAAGCTTTGAAGAGGGTCGGCCATTGAGCAGGAATAATCTTTTTCGTTGCCTGGTTCCCAGGCTTTACGTGCCTTCGCTTTTCGCGGTGGACCTCGATTTTCTGCGCCAGCAAGGAATTTGCGGGTTTATGCT
>DAISHP010000058.1:0-8318 GCA_036822475.1 Bacillota bacterium | reverse complement strand
CGCGCCCGGCGTCCCCGCTGCTTCCGACACGCCCGGTCCCTCCGGTTTCCCCGGCGTCCTTTTTTCTCCCGCCCACTCCAAAAAAGCGTAAAACCCGGCGGCAGCTTCCGGTGGAAAGGCAAACTCCGCCAGGGCGTCCCGGTCCCCTTCCTGCGCCCGCAGGTAGAGTTCGTAAAACTCCGTCAGACGTCGGTCCCAGCCGGTGGCGGCGGTGTCGAAAAAGGCGCGCCCGGCGGCGGTGTCTACCGTCAAAACGCCCGTTTTCACCAGCGGGGAGAGGAATTGAAAAACAAACCCCTCTTCCCACCCCCGCTGCGGCAGTTGCGGCCAGTGCGGGATGGCGGGCAGGTTTTCCCAGATCAGCTCCAGGGCCGGTTCCGGCTCGAAAAACGGCAGGCTGCCGATCCCCGTCGCCAGGCCGGCAGGACGAAAATCCATGAAGACCAGCCTCCGGCGAAAAAACTTTTTTTGAAAACTTGCTCCTGGAAAACTTGCTGCTATTATACTCGATTTATGTTTTTTTAGTAAAGGGCACGGAAAAAATTTTGCAGAAAACGGTTTGCGGAGATAAGGAAGCCGATGGGTCTGCGAAGAAATGACCGGGCGAGGGTGTTTTCAGGTGAAACTGGAGAGCCAAAAGCTGCTCTTTCTTATCTTTTGGTGGAGAGGGAAGCAAAACGGAGCGCCTGGACATTACCAATGCTTCCGCCGGACACCCCGCCGCACAGATGCCGCAGCCGATACACAGCTCCTTATTCACCACGGGGACCTCCGCGTCGGGATCCACCTCCGTTATCCCGGCAATTTTTTCGAGGGGCATCGGCAAAAGAGGGAATTAGCTCGCCAGTTCGGCCTCGCTCTTGGTGTAAAGGCGGTGGAGGATTGCCATCAGAAATTCGTTTACGGGCGCGCCAATAGGTTTTTATTCAGGCGTTCGGCCAGGGCGCGGTATACTTCTTCCTTGTGACGAGTTAAATGGCCTAATTCAAGCCCTCCTTCAAAACTTGACTATCATCCCATGTCTACCATCTGTCCAGATCCCGCTTGCAGAACGTCTCTGCCTTTCCGGCTTATGTTCCCAGCTCCCTCTTAATGTCCTCCCGCAGCTCTTTCTTTAAAATTTTCCCTACCGGATTTCTGGGGATGATCTCAACGATTTCCAGCCTTTCCGGCAGCTTGTAAACCGCCACCCCCTTCTCCTTCATAAACGTTCCGCCGCGTATCAGCCAGGGCACGTAATTCACCCCAACGGCGGTCATCAGTGCATAACTCATGTCTTAGAGAGCATTTCCGGTTTAATATTTTTCCAATGCATCCTCCCTTTTGCACCTCCCTTCCGCCGGGTTCCCCCTCTTTCCCCCGCTGCTGCTTTTCCCGTGTCCCTTCGTCTCCGGTGAACTCTGTCTCCGTTTTGGGCCGAATAATTACATTAACTGTACCATATTATGTTTATATACACAATTGTTCTTTTCTTCAAGTATTTTGGTTTCTTGGGGTTTTACTTTCTTTTGCCATTGTGCTACCCTTAAATAAAGAAAACTTTGTCAACTTTCAAATTTTAGGAAAGTTGCCCAGGGAACACATGTTCTCCTCCAGAAAGAATGAGATTGTCATCTCCAGGAAGAGTATTACCCATAACCCCTAATTCCTGTCCTTAAGGGAGGAATGATTCATGGAGCCAAAAGAAGAGCGGGCGGTTTGCCGGTTGGCGATGAAAGTGCGCTGGGGCGATTGCGACGCGGCCGGAATAGTCTATTACATAAAATATTTCGACTGGTTTTCGGATGGGCGGATCGAGTTGTTTGAACGGATCGGGTTGCCGTACCGAACCACTTTCCACGAGCGGGGTATCGAGCTGGTGGCCATCGAGGCCGGCTGCCGCTACAAACATTCTCTGCAGCCGGAGGAGAAAATTCTGCTGGAAACCCGTTTAACCAAATTGACGCGCTCGCGCCTGGAGTTCCGTTACCAGGTATTCCGGCAAGAAGATGGCCTGTTGGCCGCCGCAGGGATGACCGCCCACGCCTACGTGGACAGGCGCGGAAAACCATTTGACGTGAAAAAAAGACACCCCGCGCTATGGGAAGAAATCAACCGCGCCGTCAACGGCAGCGCTTGAGCGAAGAAAAAAAGGGGGGTTCTGCCGTGAAGGATGAATTCCGGCAACGCGTTCAGTATTTGCTGGACGAATACCCGGTCTGGACGCGCCGGACGACTGCCGGGCATTTTGACCGGGCGGTAGAAAAATATGGTGAGCGTGTTTTTCTGTATACTCCCGAACAGGCATACACCTACGCCTGGTTCCACCAAAGGGTCGAGCTTTTTGCCCGGGGTCTGCTGGCGCTGGGGATTCGCCCCCGGGAGCACGTGGCCATCATCATCGGTAACTACCCGGAATTTATCGTCGCCAAGCTGGCCCTGGCCAAAATCGGCGCCGTGGCAGTGGCCTTAAACACCATGTTGCTGGAAAGGGAGCTGTTTTTCCAGCTGGAGGATTCCGATGCCGTGGCGGTGATTTTCAACGACCGCCTGGGCAGGCAGGATTTTGTACAAATCATGCTGGGAATCTGTCCGGAAGCGGCGGAAAAACCGAAGGATCGCTCCCCGTGCTACCCCCGCCTGCCGAAGCTGCGCCACCTGGTTTGTTTTTCGCCAGCCGGTAAAAAATACGATTATCCCGGAATGATTGATTTTCGCGCCGTCTATGAGTTGGGGAAAGAAATTCCTCTCGACCAATTAAAAAAAGTACAGGCGGACAACGCCTACCCCGACGATGTTTACGATATTATGTATACATCTGGAACTACTTCGCTGCCGAAAGGCTCCCTATTGAGCCACGATATGATGCTGCGCAATATTTTCAGCTACTGTGTTCACCGGGCCATTGAAAACGGCCGGCGCACTTACTCGCCTTTGCCTTTTTACCACATTTTTGCCTGGGGGTACCTGATTGTCGCCATGACTTTTGTCGGCGGCGCGCTGATTACCCACCCCCAGTTTACGCCGACGGAAGCTTTAGAATTAATTCAACGCTTTAGAGCGAACGAAATAACTTGCGTTCCGTCCATTTTGCTGGCCATCCTTAACCATCCGGATTTGCAAAAGTACGATTTTTCCTCGCTGCGCTCCGTTTTTTGCGCGGCTACCCCGGCGCCGCTGCCGCTTTGGAAAAAGGCGGTGGAAGAATTAAAGCTGACCGAAATCGGCACGGGCTACGGGTTGACCGAAGCCTGCGGAGCCATTTCCTTAAGCTACCCGGATGAGTCCGTAGAAATGGTGGCGACGCGGGTAGGCCGGCAAATCGTCCCGAACGTTTCCGGTCTGCCGGAATTCGGGGGAAGAAACCTGCAGTGCAAGGTCGTCCACCCGGAAACCGGGGAAGAACTGCCGCCGGGGAAAGAGGGCGAGCTGCTCTGTCGGGGAAATGTGGTCAGCCGGGGATATTACAAGCGTCCCCAAATCAATGCCGAACTCATCGATAAAGACGGCTGGCTGCGCACGGGCGACCTGCTAATCATCCATCCCGACGGGTATTTTCAATTTACGGGGCGGAGCAAGGAGATCTATAAAACTTCCGGCGAAAATGTGATTCCCAGGGAAATTGAGGATATCATCAGCACCCATCCGAAAGTCAACCAGGTTTACGTGGTGGGTGTGCCCCACGAAATCATGGGTGAGGTAGGCGTTGCCTTTATCGAGCTGAAGGCCGGGGAATCGGCTACGCGGCGGGAAATGATCAGCTTTTGCAAGGATAAGCTGGCCAAATTTAAAATTCCCCGTTACGTGTTTTTCGTTTCCGGCCAGGAGTTGCCCTTTACTGCCACGGGAAAGATTCAGAAATTTAAGCTGGTGGAGTACGCGCAAAAGCTGCTGGCGGAAAAAATTCAGGAGGTCGTCGAGGTTTAAAAAAGTCGTTTGCGGGACGGGGGTTTTGACCTCTTCTGTTCTTTCTTTACACGGGAAGGGCCGATCGGCCGGGGGACCGCGCGGGGCCGTTATGGCCGCCCGCCGGGGTAGGCCTTGTTATTTTGAAGGCCAGGAGGATGAAAAATGCGGGAGCGGATCGTCATCACCGGAATGGGGGTGGTTACCCCCATCGGCATCGGCGTGGCGGAATACTGGCGCGCTTTAGTCAGCGGCAAGGGCGGCGTGGGCAGGATCACCCGTTTTCCTCCCGAGGGGCTGCCCTGTCAGATCGGGGCGGAAGTGAAGGGTTTCGCACCGGAGGATTACTTGCCTAAAAAACTGGTGAAAGAAACCGACCCCTTTGCCCAATATGCCATTGCAACCATGCAGATGGCCATCCAGGAAAGCGGGCTGGAGCTTTCTGCAGAGGATCCTTATCGCGTAGGGGTGGTGCTGGGCACTTCCATCGGGGGGATCGCTTCCATTGCGGAAGCCCAGGACCGGATCACCCGCACCGGCTCGACTCGCCTGAGCCCGCACTTTATCACGAAAATGCTGGGGAACCTGGCGGCGACGCACGTGGCCATCAGCTACGGCTTAAAGGGACCCAGTGTAACTGTCAGCACCGCCTGCGCCTCCGGCGGGGACGCGGTGGGCGTGGCGGCCATGTTTTTGCAGCTGGGCGAAGCGGATGTGATGATTGCCGCCGGCACGGAATCGCTGTTTTGTACACTGGTGATTGCCGGGCTGCACGCCACCAGGGCGGTTTCCACCAACAACAAAGAGCCGGAAAAAGCCTGCCGGCCTTTCGACCGCCGCCGGGACGGGATGGTCCTGGGGGAAGGGAGCGGGGCAATCGTCCTGGAAACCCTGGCGCACGCCCGGAAAAGGGGCGCGCCCGTGCAGGCTGAACTGCTCGCCTACGCCAACTGCGGGGAAGGCTACCACACTACCGCGCCGGCACCGGACGGCTCCGGGGAAATCAGGTGTATGCAGCGGGCGCTGGAAAAGGCGGGCCTGTCGCCTGGTGATGTAGACTATATCAACGCCCACGGCACCTCCACCCCGCTGGGCGATAAAATCGAGACGCTAGCCATCAAGAGCGTCTTCGGCCCCCGCGCTTACCGGATTCCCGTCAGCTCTACCAAAGGCGCCACCGGGCATTTAATGGGCGCCGGCGGGGTCGTCGAGCTGATCACCTGCGTCAAAGCCATCCAGGAAAAGCTCGTTCCTCCGACGATCAATTACGAAGAGCCGGATCCCGAGTGCGACCTGGATTACGTGCCCAACCGGGCCAGACGCGCCGAAGTCCGGATCGCCATGTCGAATGCCTTTGGCTTCGGGGGGCAAAACGCCTGCCTGATCGTCGGTGAATTTTCACCGGGGTCCTGAAAGGAAAACGCAAAGGGAAAGCGAATAATTTTAAAAGGTTATCCAGGGATGAAGAAGTCGTCCTCGGGGAAAGGCTCTTACCCCAATTCCCAAATTTCTATCTTGAAGGGAGAGGGCAGATAAAATGAATTTCCAGCCCGCGCCTGGACAGGAACTCTTGCGCAAAGCGGTCAGGGAATTTGCCAAACGGGAAGTTGCTCCCCTGGTGGAGAAAATGGAGAGCACCGACGAGGTGCCGCTGGATTTAATCAAGAAGATGGGCGCCCAGGGCAGAGGTATTTAGGCGTGACGGTGCTCATTACCAACTCGCACATCGCTGATTTGGGCGTTTTTATCGCCAGGACGAAGGATGCGCCGAAAAAAGAATTCAGCACCTTGCTCGTGGAAAAGGGGACGCCCGGTTTTCGCCCCAGCCGCCCCGCTTTTGGAGCGAAAAAAAGAGACTGGCGCCGGCTCTCTTTTTTTGCTATTATGATTGTACGGGATACGATTTCGGGATCCGATTTTTGAGGGAACCTTTTTGGGCGGTCCTTCCACCGCCGCGCCGGCGGCGGCTGGCGGCCCGGCAGTCGGTAAACAGTAAAAGGAGGCGCAACAAATGTCCGGCAAGCTGAAGATTGCGAAAAAACCGGCCGTTCACGAACCATACCTGATCGCCGCCTGGCCGGGAATCGGCAACATCGGCCTGATTGCCGTCAACTACTTGAAGAACAGGCTGGCGGCGGAAGAGTTCGGCGAACTGGAACCGTGGCATTTTTTCTTTCCCAAAGGGGTAACCATCAAGAACGGTGTGCTGCAGGAGATGGAATTTCCCACCGGTAAATTTTTCTATAAAAAAGGGGAGCGCGATCTGATCATCTTCCTGGGGGAGATGCAGCCTGCCGGGGACGACGAAATTTTTGAGATGGCCAACCTGGTTTTGGACGTGGCGGTGGAGCTCGGCTGCCGGCGGGTTTATACCGCCGGCGCGGCGGTGGCACCCATTCACCACACGGCCCGGCCGCGGGTGTGGGCTGTGCCCAACGACAAAGGACTGCTCGGCGAGGTCAAGAAATACGGCAACACAATTGTGATGAGCGAACTTGACGACCGGGAAGGACGGGGCAACATCACCGGGTTAAACGGCGTGCTCCTGGGGGTGGCCAGAAAGAGGAAACTGGAAGGAATTTGTTTTTTAGGGGAAGTGCCCATGTATATTGCTCATTTTCCGGGGCCTTACACCATTTTGTATCCCAAGGCTTCCCGGTCGATTCTGGAAGTTTTTGCCGAAAGTCTGGGCGTCCGGATTGATCTGGGTAATATCAATGCCTTCGCCAACAACGTGGAGCGGGAGATCGAGGGCATTTATCAAAACCTGCCGCCCTTCATCAGGGGGGAACTGGATAAGCTGAAGCATTTTACGCCCGTTAAGGAGGCCGCACCCGGGCCGATTACCGACGAAGAAAAGGAAAGGATAATTAAGGAAGTGGAAGAATTTTTCAGGAGGGGAGGAAAACATGATTAAAGAAACCCCCGGCGCAAAGGAACCGTTTCTGGTTGTCGGCTGGACCCCGGATGCGGGGGAGGTAGGCTGGCGGGTGAGCAATTACCTGCGGAAGCACCTCCCCCTGCGGGAAGGCGAAGAAATTGAGCCGCTGGGTTTTTTCTCCTTAAGCGGGGTGGAAATCAAGGGGGACGTCCTCCGCTTTCCCCAGGCGAAATTTTTCTTTCTGGAGGGAAAGGATTTCATCCTTTTGCAAAGCGACCAGCCTGCTTCGAAAAGATACCAGTTTTTAAGCAAAGTTTTAGACCTGGCGGCGGAAAAATTTAACGCCCGGGGCGTCTATACCATTGGGGGGCTGGTTTCCATGATCGCCCATACCGACGCCAGAAAAATTTTGGCCGTGGTCAATGGCGAGGAACTGAAGGAAAGCCTGGCCGCGTACGACCTGGACATGGGCCTGGATTATCAGGGGACCACCTCCATGAGCGGTTTTCTTTTGTGGGTTGCCAGACAAAGGAATATTCCGGCGGCCAGTTTTTGGGTGAACGTCCCCTTTTACCTGGCGGAAAAGACCGATCCGAAGGCAAACAAGGCGGTGCTCAGCTTTTTAAACCGACGGTTTGATTTGGGCGTGGACTTAGAGGAGCTGGACCGGGAAATCGAAATTCAGGAAGAACAGCTTTCCCGGCTCCGGAAAACCAATCAGGAAGTGGACGAATATATCGCCCGGCTGGAACTGAACGTGGGCCTCACCCAGCAGGAGGTAGGGAAGCTGGTGGAGGAAATTAACAAGGCTATGGCTTAAGAGATCGTGGCATTGGAAGGATAATCGGGGTTACAGTATAAATCAAAAATAGTAGATAGATCAAAATAGGGGTGAAAATGGGAGTTGCCGAAAGGGCTATTGAAATTATTCGCAACCTTCCCGCCGACAAATTGAAAGCAGCTTTATATTTTCTGGAATACCTTGCCATGAAAGAAGAAATTGAGGCTACAGAAGACATTCTGGTCGACGAAGAGATCATGGTTTCCCTACGAGAAGCTGATCAGGCGCGTAAAGAAGGCCGGTGGGACGAATTTTTACCGCTGAAGGTACTGGATTGATGTATGAACTCAGGATTCATCATCGTGCCGTAAAAGTTTATTAAAAATTGCAGTCAGAAACAAAACAGAAGATCAAGGAACTACTCAATAAACTGGCGGAGGATCCCTACCGAAGGGATCTTGACATTAAAGCGCTTCGCGGTGAATTAAAGGGAAAATACCGTTTGCGTCATGGAGACCTGAGCATCGTTTACTTTATTGATCCCGGCGCCCGCTTGATCTTTATCGACGGCATATCTTTTCGGGGAAGCACCTATGAATATTTTAAATGGCTATTCCTTTAGCTCAGAAAAGAACAACATATCAGCTATTCATGGGTAGCAAGAACAAGATATTGGTCAGAAGGTTGTTGCTTCTGAGCAAAGTAAATAACCATAATTATTTTATAATTCTAAAAGAAGCTTCTCTAACCGGTGCTTTATTTCGTCCCGGA
>DAISHP010000057.1:0-8331 GCA_036822475.1 Bacillota bacterium | reverse complement strand
CTGCCGATGGGATTGTGCTGGGTTCCCCTGTTTATTGGGGTAATGTTAGTACCTTGATGAAGAATTTTATGGACCGGACGCGCTGGTTGCACATGTGCCGGAATATGCTGGCCGGTAAGGTGGGGGCTGCCGTCACGCATGCCGGCCTGCGGAACGGCGGCCAGGAACTGGCAATGCTGGTCATGGAACATTTCCTCAAGGCCCAGGGCTTGCTGCTGGTAGATGGGCGGGCTGTTGACGAGCCTATTTACGCAGGAGGGGCGATGGGTACAATGTTCGACAGCATTAACGAACGCGGGGTTGTCTGGAAGAAAAGTGTTCAGGAAGATGTTTTGGCCATTCGTTTTTGCCGCCAGCTGGGGCGCAATATGGTGGAGTTAATTCAGCGGTTAGACCGTTAAAAGTAATCCATTATTGAAGGGGGGAGGTTATTGCGGATAGCCCGGTCCAATTTAATCCCCGTGAATGGGATCACATTCATATCGCTGCTTCGCGTCACGGAGCAGAGTCACGTATTCAGGATTTTATTTCCACTTTGAGATTGCGTATCCATCGACAACTGGCAGACAAGCGGTGGTCGATGTTTACACAAGGCGGAGACTCGTTAAAAGATATCCTATGGGCAATGACTGGTCAGGATGATGACCGGGTTAGCGTAATGGTCTGCTCGGTGCTTGCCCACGACGTACTTCCTTTAAAGTTAAGATAAAAATTGATTCTGACCTATAAAAACCTTTTTGCTCCCAGGCTGGCCAGCATACATGCTTCCTTTAGGGGTGGTGCAGCGGGATTTTTGCAGTGAAACGCATTAAAATTACCACGTCAAAAACCTTGACAAAAAGGCGACAGCGGACTATTATTATAAGAGAGAAAGTGAGTGCGCTCCAATGCTTCAGATAGGTATTTTTCAAGGGGCGACATCCGAAAAGCCTTGATTTACGTGCCACGGTAGCTCAGTTGGTAGAGCAGCGGACTGAAAATCCGCGTGTCGGCGGTTCGATTCCGTCCCGTGGCACCACACCCCTTCAATTGGAAAAAGCTTGACAATCGCCGCAAAATCTTATAATATAATCAATATAACAAGCATGCGGAAGTAGCTCAGTGGTAGAGCATCGCCTTGCCAAGGCGAGGGCCGCGGGTTCGAATCCCGTCTTCCGCTCCATTTTTTTGCCGGGGCTTTATTTAGTTCTTTTTTCTTGGAGGGCAGCCCAGCCGGCGGAAGTTTTCGGTTTTGGATGATTATCAAGAATCCAACAGATTACATATTATATCTAAAACATCCACCGTCCTGATGATTCCCACCACTTTTTGTTCTTCGTTCAAAACCGGGATATGGTTGACCCGGTTTTGTAAAATGGTTTTGGTTACTTCCGGTAAGGAAGTATCCTCTCTGACGAATATCTTGTGCACCGGCCGCATTACATCCTTTGCCTTTACCTCGTTTGCCCGCTCCAGTTTGCTTTTTAAGAAAAAACGCGCCCAGGATTCCACCAGAGGAATCTTCCATCCGGTGCCAGCCAGGGAGTTATCTTTAAAAGCCAGAGTTTCCAGGGCCTTTAAAATTGTCCGGGTAGTAAGAAAGCCGACAAGGTTCCCGTTTTTATCCAGCACCGCCAGAGTGCGGTGACCGGAAGCCAGGGAATCCCTGAGGGTGAAAAGAGCCTGTTTTAAGCTATCCTCTTCGCTCACGGTTGCATATTCGGTAATTGGAACCATTACATCTTTGGCCAAACGATCCGGCATTTTAAACACCTCCCAATGTGATTTACCTTATATTATAATGGTTTGCTCTTCGATGCCAAGAGATCCGTCCCAAAATGAAATATTTTACGCCTGAACGTGCAGAAACTAAAGTCAAAATTTTCACAATGTCCACGTTTTTTTAACCTTTTCGTTTAAAAAAGTTAAAGGCTTCCATCACAAAAACCCCTTGCGAAAATGGGCAAGATGAGGTATAATCTTTTTACAGCGGCGGCATACCCAAGTGGCTAAGGGGACGGTCTGCAAAACCGTTATGCGGCGGTTCAAATCCGCCTGCCGCCTCCAGTCAGAACAAAAAAGCCTTTTCCGGAAGGGAAAAGGCTTTTTTGCTGCCCGGATGGGTTAAATTCCATCGGGAGTAATTGCCGGGGAATTGCTTTTAACCGACAGCGAAATCTTCCTTTAGTTCATCAAGGGGTACTTGCCGGGAACTTCCCCGGCCGTCCAGCGGCTTGACTGTGGCCGTAAAATTTTCGGGGTTTAGGCTTTCAATCCACACCGGCGTACCATTATGCAGCACTTCGATAGTTTCTTCGGAATTAATGATCTGGCGCGCTCTTTTCAGGTCCATCCTTGCCTGCTCCTTTCCCAAAGTGATCCTGTCCATATTGTTCCCCCAAAGAGCGGCAAAAATGAGTCCGCGGGAAGGAAAATTAGGTGCTCCCGGCGAATGTCCTGTTCAGAGTGGGGAGGGGGTTTAACATTGAAACCGTTTACAACATACGTAAACCATGGTGGAAACGGAGAATTCTTAAAGTAGTCAGGATAAATTTGCCTCGCGATTTGCCGGATGGTGCAACCGGAAAAGATCGCTACCGGAAAATGCGCAACCGGGAAATGGAAAGCCAGAAAAAGGCGGAGTCGGAAAAGGTGAAACTTGGTCCCCGGAGTGATTAGAGAATTTGCTTGCTGTGCTGATGGAAGAACCGTTAAGGCTGATCAAAAAATACTACGATCCGGCCTCCGAACTGTATTACATCCTGGTGGAGCACGGGAAAGCCGTCGCTCAAAAGGCGCTGGAAGCGGCGGAGAAGGCCCGGCGCTTTCATCCCGACCGGAAGTTTCTCGTCGAAGCCGCCATGCTTCACGACATCGGTATCTTTTTAACCGATCTGCCGGAGATCGGATGCAAAGGGGATAAACCATATATCTGCCACGGTTGCCTGGGCCGCGAGATTTTGGAAAAAGAGGGATTGCCCGCCCACGCCTTCGTTTGTGAGCGGCACGTAGGCGCCGGGATAACCAGGGAAGAAATTATCGCGCGCAACCTCCCTTTACCGCTCCGGGACATGGTCCCGGTTACTCTGGAAGAGCAGATTATTTGCTTTGCCGACAAGTTTTTTTCAAAAAACAGGGGATCGCTCCAGCGGGAAAAGACAATCGCTGAAGTCAGGCAGGAACTGTCCCGTTATGGTTCCGGGCAATTGCTGCGGTTTCAAGAATGGGCCAAACTTTTCGCCAACGTTTAATTTTATTTTTAATGTTCGAGAAATTTGTCCTTGTGAGCAAGGGCCTTGAAAAAATAAAAAACCTGAGGAAGAACGGTTGCCCATGAACGTCGTGAAAGTTATTGCCGACCTGCACGAGCGGGAATCCGGAGTAATTGAACATTTAGAAGCAAAGGGAGCAGAAGTAACCGTCGCGGCGCTGCCCGTCGGCGACTATCTTTTGAGCGAGCGGGTGGCGGTGGAGAGGAAAACTGTGCCCGATTTCCTTGCTTCGCTGACGAAAAAGCGCCTTTACCGCCAGCTCGATGCTTTAAAAGAAAACTTTGCCCTTCCGGTAATCCTGATTGAAGGAAGGGAATTATACGGTATCCGCAAGATCCACCCCGACGTAATCAGGAGCGCCCTTGCCTTGATTGTGGTTAATTACTGCATCCCGGTAATCTTTACGCAGGACTCCCGGGATACGGCGGGCTTTTTATACGCGGCTGCCTGCCAGGAGCAACTGGGGATGAAGCAAAAGGTCTCCCTGCGCGGCGAAAAGAAGCCTATGTTGCTGGAAGAGCGCCAGCGCTACCTGGTAGAGTCCTTGCCGCACATCGGGCCGGAACTGGCGGAGAGGTTGCTCAGGCACTTTGGCAGCGTCGACCGGATTGTTCGCGCCACCGAGGAAGAATTAAAGGCCGTGCCGCAGATCGGGGCGAAAAAAGCCAGAGAAATCAGGAAGGTTTTTACCGGGTTGTTTTCCGGCCAGGACCCCGGCCCGCCCGGCGGGTAGCCGCCGGAACTGACCGACAGAGTGGAAAGTTGAATTGGAGAAGTGATCGGGCAGCAAATTTTGCCTCCGGGTTTTCAGCAGGTAGGGTACTCTGGACTGCCCTGAAGAAGTTGGAGCGCAGAAGCTACTTCTATTCCGGGATCGAAAAGATTTTTTGCAGATCGCGAAAGAAATTGATCGGTCCGCCCCGAAGGCCGAAAACTGGCATCGCCTGCTGTTGGAACAAATGACGCTCCACTTAAAAACCGCCGGCCGCAGGTGATCAGTTCCGACCTTGCCTCCACGCTTCAGCAGTACCTTGCTTTCCGGCGCCGTTTCCGCAATTTGTACGGTTTTGAACTGGAGTGAGGGCAGATGGAGGATCTGGTTCGTTCATTACCGGACACTTTTCAGGAATTCAGCGCGGCCATTAATTCGTTTTTGAATCTCCTGGAAACGGCAGATAACGAAGACTAACAAGGGTTATTGGGGAGGCAGCCCGGACGTTTAATACCCAAATTTTTGCTACCACGCACAGTCTTGAATGGATCAGGGCAGCTCACCGGGCTTTTGTTTTTTGAAAGATTGCTGTTGACAATACCCGAGTAACATGCTATGATATCTTTAAATTCAAACCTGAGTAATTTACTATGATTTTAAAACCTGAAACGCGGGGGATGTCATGCGGTTCTCGACGAGGGGTCATTACGGCTTGAAAGCCATGTTCGACCTGGCCCGGCATTACGGAACCACCCCTGTTCCTTTAAAAAGCATTGCCGAAAGGCAAAATCTGTCCGTGCAGTATCTGGAGCAGCTCATCGCCATGCTTAAAAAGGCCGGGCTGGTGAAGAGCGTGCGCGGCGCCCAGGGCGGCTACATGCTGGCGTACAGTCCGGAGGAAATCAAGGTCGGCGAAGTCATCCGGGCCCTGGAAGGGCCGGTGGCGCCCGTGGACTGTGTGAACGAATTTGATCCGAAGGAGTGTGATCACGCCGATTTTTGTATTACGCGGATAGTTTGGGAAAAGATAAGAAATAGCATTGCGCAGGTAATGGATTCGATTACCCTGGCCGACCTGTGCCGGGAGGCAAAAAGAAGGGAAAATGAAGCCAGAGAAGAGTCTAATCTGAAGAGGGGGTTTTAAGCAGGTGCGAAGAGTTTACTTCGACCACAGCGCCACCACGCCCGTTCATCCCCGGGTGGCCGAAGAAATGTACCGCTTCCTGACCGACAGCAATTACGGCAATCCAACCAGCCTGCACTATTTCGGCCGGATTGCCCGCCAGGCGGTGGAAGAAGCGCGGGAGAAGGTGGCCCGGGCCATCGGGGCTGATCCCCGGGAAATCGTTTTTACCAGCGGGGGGACGGAGTCCGACAATATGGCCATCCACGGCATCGCCTACACCAATCGCAACCGGGGAAACCACATTATCACCAGCGCCGTGGAGCACCACGCCGTACTGAATACGGTCAAGGCGTTGGGCAAACAGGGCTTTACGGTGACCATCCTGCCCGTCGACCAGTACGGGATGGTGAGCGTTGACGAGGTGGCCGACGCCATTACGGACAAGACCATCCTGATTACGATCATGCACGCCAACAACGAAGTGGGTACCATCATGCCTATCGCCGAAATTGGCAAGCTGGCCAAAGAAAAAGGTATTATTTTCCATACAGACGCCGTCCAGAGCTTTGGCAAAATTCCCGTCAACGTGGACGAGCTGGGGGTGGACCTGCTGTCCATTTCCGGGCATAAATTTTACGGACCGAAGGGTATCGGTGCTCTTTACATCCGCAGGGGAACGCGCTGGAAGCAAACCCTCTTTCACGGCGGGGCTCAGGAGCGCCTGCGCCGGGCCGGCACCGAGAACGTTCCGGGGATTGTCGGGCTGGGCAAAGCGGCTGAGCTGGCCGTGGAAAACATGGCGGCGGAAAACGAAACGCTAAAAGCGCTGCGCGATAAATTAATCCGGGAGGTCAAAAACCGCTTCCAGCACGTGCGCCTGACCGGGCATCCCGTATTGCGCCTGCCCAACCACGCCAGTTTCTGCTTTGAGTACATCGAGGGCGAATCAATGCTGCTCAGCCTGGATATGAAGGGTATCGCGGCCTCCAGCGGTTCGGCCTGCACTTCCGGCTCTCTGGAGCCCTCGCACGTGCTACTGGCCATGGGCATTCCGCCGGAGGTGGCCCACGGTTCCATCCGGCTGACGCTGGGCAAGGATAATACGGAAGAAGACGTGGATTACTTCCTGGAAGTAATGGAACCGATCGTGGAAAGGCTGCGCTCCATGTCGCCGTTGAACGAGGAAACCGGCTACGATCTGGACCGGTGCAACGGGTGCCGGATCAGCCACACCTGCCGGGCTTGAACCGTGGTCAGGCGTGGGCAAGGGGAGTTGCTGAGAAGAACTCGCGCTCCCTCTATGCCGCATGAAAACAGAGGGCTGTTTAGGTCCGGACGAGCAGCATATGCTTAAAGCGCTGGCAAAATCAGTCGTCAGTCGCCAGATGTCGGAGACCGGAAATTTAACTTTTGAAAAGATGAAAATCAACAAGAGTATCTATCCCTAATCCCTATCCCTAATCCCTAAAACCCCTATTTTCTGAGGAGTTGCCTATGAAGACGGCCGTCCTCTCCATAAATAATGAAAATGAGGGCATAAGTTAATAAGTTAAGTGTCTGGCACTTAACTTTGACGACTGACGACCGACGACTATTTTCGAGGGAGGCGGAGAAGTTCAGATGTATTCGGAAAAAGTGATGGATCACTTTGCCAATCCGCGCAACGTGGGGGAAATACCGGATGCCGACGGAATCGGGGAAGTAGGCAATCCCGTTTGCGGCGACATTATGAAAATTTACATCAAAGTTAAAGACGACGTTATCACGGATATTAAATTTAAAACCTTTGGCTGCGGGGCGGCCATCGCCACCAGCAGCATGGTGACGGAAATGGCCAGGGGGAAAACCCTGGAGGAAGCCTTGAAATTAAGCAACAAGCAGGTGGCCGAAGCCTTAGACGGCCTTCCTCCGCAGAAAATGCACTGCTCGAACCTGGCCGCGGACGCCCTGCACGCGGCAATTGCGGATTACCGGAAAAAACATTCGGCCTGAAGAATTACATCTTTAAAGAGCGAAGGAATTTTCCGGGGAAGTGATTGCTCCCTCCCCGTTGCAGCCTTATGTCCTCGAAAATCCCGTTCGCCTGTTTTTGTTCCCTGCTGGTGCCGTGAAAAAGCTGTTTCTGGGGTGACTCTGGTGAGAGTTGTGGTGGCGATGAGCGGCGGCGTGGACAGTTCGGTTACCGCCGCCCTTTTAGTTGAAAAAGGCTACGAAGTAATCGGGGCGACCATGCAGATCTGGGACCCGGCAGTGACGGTCGTGGACGGGGAGCACGTCGGCTGCTGTTCGCTGGCGGCGGTGGAAGACGCCCGGAAGGTGGCTGGCCTTCTGGGTATCCCCCATTACGTCCTGAACCTGCGCCAGCCCTTCGAGGAAAAGGTCGTTGCCTACTTCTGCCGGGAATACTTGCGCGGACGCACCCCCAACCCCTGCCTTGCCTGCAACCGGTACATTAAATTCGAAACGTTTCTGCAAAAAGCCCTCGCCCTGGAAGCCGATTTTATCGCCACCGGCCACTACGCCCGCCTTTTTTACGACCCCGGGCGCGGCCGTTACCTGCTGAAGCGGGCCAGGGACCGGAACAAAGACCAGACCTACGTCCTTTACAGCCTCACCCAGGAGCAGGCCGCCCGTTTACTGCTCCCGCTGGGGGAGTACACAAAAGAAGAAGTGCGCGCCATCGCCGCCCGGTTAAAACTGCCCGTGGCCAAAAAAGCCGAAAGCCAGGAAATTTGTTTTATCACCGGCCGCTATCCCGACTTCATCAAAGAAAAGACCGGGGCAGTTTTTACCCCCGGGCCGTTTCTCGACCTGCAGGGCAGGGTGGTCGGCCGGCACAAGGGCATTCCTTTTTACACCGTCGGGCAGCGCCGGGGCCTGGGCCTGGCCATGGGCGAAAGAATCTACGTGGTGGCCATCGACCCCCGGCGCAACGCCGTCGTCGTAGGCCCAGAGGAGGCCCTGCTGGCCGATGAGCTTATTTCCAAAGACAATAACTTTATTTATCTCGAGAAGCTGACCCGGCCAATGGAAGTCCAGGCCAGGATCCGTTACAAGGCGCCCGCCGCCCCGGCCGTGATTACTCCCCTGGAGGGCAGCCGGGTGCACGTCCGTTTTTATGAACCCCAGCGGGCGATCACCCCCGGTCAGGCGGTGGTCTACTACCGGGACGATTACGTCGTCGGCGGCGGGATAATTTGTAAACAAAGGCACTAAGTACATCTCCACATAAATGAGAATCC
>DAISHP010000056.1:0-8389 GCA_036822475.1 Bacillota bacterium | reverse complement strand
CTACCTTTTGTCCGGTAAGCTTTTCTAATTGCTCTAACTGCTCCGTTGTAAATGAATGGGAAAAGTTGAGGAGAACCAAGAACTTCTACCCTCCCAGTACCTTCTTCACCGTATCGACCAGCTTTCTTCTATCTTCTTCCGACAACTTTCCGCTTTGCGCCGAGGGAAGTTCAATTACCGTGATCCGATGGGCATCAGCAAGCTGCCGGTTGTTCAGTTCGTATTCCCGGTCTAAGATGAGAAATTTTTCGGTATAGGTCCCCAGGAAGCGCTGCTCGGCGGCGGTGATGATCTGCTCGATACCTTCCTTACTTCTAGCCTTCTTGCCGGTTTTTACTTCAGCAATTCCCACGCGGTTTCCGCAGCGAAAAACAAGATCGATTTCTAGCCCGCCAAGTTGGGGCACCGGTTTAACCGAACTTTTTACTTCGTCAAGTTCCGGCTGCAATACCGCATGCACCATTTCTTCAAACTCGTTCTTGAATTCGCCGGTTTCCGTATAGCCCTCAAGATGTGCTTTTAGGTAAAGATCGATGTCGAGTACCGGTGGAACCTCAACTGCATTCTTCAGTTCCGGGCCACGTTCTAAAAACCAGTAATAATAAACTGTGCTTTTCTTTCCCTCGCTTTGCACGTAAAGAAACGGGCAGGATAGCTGCTCCGCCAGGCGGTAGGCCGCCAGGGCCATGGGTTTAGTACCGCCTGTAAGGTTAAAAACGATTTTATCCGGAGACCAGCTTTTTTCTCTGATGCGCGTTTTAAGCTTACTCTCAATATCGACCATATCGTAGGGAGCAACATTTACAGGATCGTCCTCAACCGAGACACGACGGTCTTTGAGAACCGAACGCAGGCGTTGACTCACTGCCTTAGTAAGCTCAGTACAAACCCAAACCGCATGCTGAGGCTGCACGAAAAGAACAGCCAGCAGGTTCGGTATCGGCTGCTCACCAACGAGAGAGATCATTATCGTCCCATCCGCAGCATCTATTTCTTCCTTGAGTTTTTTGCATTTTTCCGTCAACGGATGGGCAAAGTTGATGATCCGCATTTTCAGCTTTCTTCCTCCACCAGGGCAAAATAGGGGGCGAACTCGGCAATGAGCACGCTGCGGTCCACATTGCCGGCCGGGTGCTCCAGCCATTCCCGCAATTTTTCGTAGACGGAGCGGAGCTGGTTGGCCACCGTTTGCTCCTGTTTGTGGAGCCGGGCGGCGATGGCGGCGTTGTCCAGGCCCCGGCAGGCCAGCCGGGCCACCTCCCTTTCCGCCGGCGTCAACCAGTGGCGGATAAACTCGCGCCGCCGTTTCATCCGGGCGGCCCGGCTTACTTTTTCGTGCCAGGCCACGATTTCGGCGGGGTCGTCCAGTTCGGCCACGGTTTGCAGCAGCGCCCCCGCCTCGCTCCAGCGCAGCACCGGGACGGGGACCAGCCACACCTTTTCTTCTGGCGGCAGGTGCAGCCGGCGACCCGCCCCCGGCTGCCAGCCCTCGGTAAGCAGGTACCAGACGTGATCATCGGGACCGAAGAGGAGTTGGGCCACCACCATGCCCATGATGCCCATGACCTTGCGCCCTCCGGAGATGCCCAGGTGCACGGTATTTCCGGCCTGCCGGGCGCGGCGGACTTCCGCATAGAGAGTGCGCAAAAGGCCCCGCAGATCATCCCGGGTCCAGAAATCCTCGACCGCTCCCTGCGGCGAGGTGACGGGCACGGTCCGCAGCACCACGCCGGGATAAGCCTGTTTGCCAAACTCCTCTTCAATTATTGCCATGGCCTGGTGGAACCCGGAACTTTTCGTAAAGACCACCACCACCTCCCTGATCTTCCTGCCGGCCTCCAGGAGGCGATCCAGCAAGATGGTGACGACCTGGGGCTCCACCCCCAGCGTGGCGATCAATACTTCCGGCCGGCGCCTGTTTTTCATGGCAATGGGAAATGCCCTCTTTACCCCCTTCCTTCTCCCGGATCGTCGCGGCCACCGGTTACTTTTTCCCCACCGTGCTTATTTTTAAATTTAGCTCAGCATGTTCGGGCAACCAAGACCAGCGACTACTATTATCATTGGTACCATATTACTATTAAGTTTTGCCTGAACTATTAAGTTTTCCCTGTGCAGGAAAATTTTCTTGATCTTTTCGTCAGCTTGCCTTAATTTTCCTCCTTTTTTTCATAACTTTCTACTGGAATATTCAGGGAACCGGACACTCGGGTGATCTGGTGCCGTCCTGGAGAGAAGAAGAAGGATGAGGAGGAGGAGGAGGAAAGGAGGAAAGGAGGAAAGGAAGAGAGGCGATAGGCAGGGTTTAGGCAGCAACCAAAAAAGTAAATTCCTGCTGTCTGAAGATGGAGTTGTTGTTACCGCCCCACCGTTTAGGCAACAACCAGAAAAAGTTAATTCACCTTATTTCGAGGCGGAGATTATTTCGAGGCTGAGGTCGAGGGCCCGCACGGAATGGGTTAAAGCACCGACGGAAATAAAATCGACTCCCGTTTGCGCTACGGCCAGAATGTTCTTTTCGGTTATTCCCCCGGAGGCCTCCAGCAAGGCCCGCCCGGCCACGAAGTTGACGGCCTCCCGCATGGCGAGAAGGTCCATGTTATCCAACATAATAATATCCGCCCCCGCCGCAATCGCTTCTTCGACCCCGGCCAGGTTTTCTACTTCCACTTCGATCTTCATGGTGGGGGGAATCCGGGAGCGCACCTGCTGGATGGCGCGCTTAATGCCGCCGGTTATCTTCAGATGATTGTCCTTGATTAAAACCGCATCATAAAGACCGAAGCGGTGGTTGTTCCCCCCGCCCACGCGCACGGCGTACTTTTCTAAAAGGCGCAGGCCGGGCGTCGTTTTTCGGGTGTCCACGATTTTCGCCTTAGATCCCGCCAGCAAACGAACAAGGCGGTGAACATGAGTCGCAATCCCCGAAAGGCGCTGTAAAAAATTTAAAGCCACCCTTTCGCCGGTTAAAAGGGCGCGGGCATTTCCTTCTACCCTGGCCAGGACCTGGGCGTTCGTTACCTGCTCGCCTTCTTGCACCTGGAAAGAGAAGTTAACCGCCGGGTCCAGGCGGCGAAACACGGCTTCGGCAACCGGCAGGCCGGCCACCACGCCTTCCTCTTTGGCGACAAGCAAGCCGGCTGCGCTGCAGCCGGGGGGGATAAGGCTGTTGGTGGTGGCATCCCCCGGGCCGATATCTTCCTTCAGGGCGAGGTCGATTAATTCACGAAGGCTGATGTTTTCCAGCATGTTTTCCAGCATTGGAGGCTCTCTCCCGGGTGAATTCTCCTCAGAAAATAGAGGCACAGAGGCAACAGGCTTAAAAGGCACAAAGGGAAATGCCTGTCTGTTTGAACCGCTCCCCACGTAAAGCCGGAAGCGTCCCGGCAGCAGACCGGCAAACTAACGCTTAAAAATAATGTGCTTCTGCCATTTCTCATCAGTTGCGGGATAGTCTGCCCGGTAATGCCCCCCGCGGCTTTCCGTGCGCAGGAGGGCGGCGTGGACGATCAACCGGCCGACCTCGCACATATTGCGCACTTCCATCTCCTCCCAACCGGCGGCGGCATGCTGAAAAAGGCAGGACCATTTTTCAAAAAACGCCAGGGCTTCCTGCAGTCCCCGGCCTGTCCGCACCGGACCTGCGGATTTGTTCATCACCGACTTTATCGCCAGGCGCAGTTCCCGATAATCAAGGGGAAGCGGCGCGCCCAGGCAGTCGCAGGCAAATTCCCGCCGTTTGCGCGGGGGGCGGCAATGGCGGGCGTGCTCCACAATTCTTTTTCCGAAGACAAGTCCGTCGAGGAGCGAATTGCTGGCCAGGCGGTTGGCGCCATGCACCCCCTGGCAGGCCGCTTCTCCACAGGCATAAAGTCCGTCGATGCTGGTTTCGCCGTTCAGGCTGGTCTTTACCCCGCCCATTGCATAATGGGCCGCCGGGGTCACCGGAATGGGATCTTTTTCGATCTCCAGCCCCAGTTCCCGGCAGGTCCGGGTGATGGTGGGAAAACGCCGCTGGATTTTTTCCGGGTCAAGGTGGGATAAGTCCAAAAATACTTCTTTCGAATTTGTTTCGGCCAGCTCATTTAAAATCGCCCGCACGACCACATCCCGCGGGGCAAGTTCCGCCAGTTCGTGATAGCGGGGCATAAACCGTTCGCCCCGGCAATTGCGCAAAATGCCCCCTTCGCCCCGGACGGCTTCGGAAATCAAAAAGCGCGGCGCCCCCGGCAGGCTTAACACAGTGGGGTGAAACTGGATAAACTCCAGATCCATTACTTCCGCGCCGGCCCGGTAGGCCATGGCCACCCCGTCGCCCGTCGCCACCTCGGGATTGGTATTCTGCGCGTAGAGCTGCCCCAGGCCGCCGGTGGCCAGCACGATCACTCGCCCCCAAAAAACTTTTAACCGTTCTTCCTGCAGATCGTAAACCAGCACCCCGTAACACGTATTTTCGTGCACCAGCAGGTCGACCGCAAAATGATTCTCCCGCACCTCGATCCCCGGGTTTCGGCCGGCGTGTTCGGTTAAAACGCGCTGGATTTCCGCCCCCGTAGCATCTCCGGCGGCATGCAGGATGCGCCGGCGGCTGTGGGCCCCCTCGCGCCCCAGGAGCAGTTCGCCGTTTAAAGCGTCAAAACGGGCGCCCAGGGCGATCAGTTCCTTTACCCGCCGGGGGCCTTCGTGAACCAGAATATTCACTGCTTCTTCGTCGCATAAGCCGGCGCCGGCGCACAATGTATCCTGCCGGTGCAAAGACGACGAATCAGCGCTGCCCAGGGCGGCGGCAATTCCTCCCTGCGCTTTCTCCGTATTACTCTCCAGAACGGTATGCTTGGTGAGGACAACCACCTTTCCCCCGGCCTGACTGGCCGCGCAGGCAGTGTACAACCCGGCGATCCCGCTCCCAAGAATTACGTATTCCCATTCTTCCTGGGGCAGCTGCCGGGTATCGAAATTTACCAGGTACCCTCTCGGCAAAAAGGACGCCCCCTTAAACGATCGCCAACATTCGCTCCAGGGATTTGAGCGCTCTTACTCTGACGTCCGGGGGCACCGTCACCCGCGGTTCGCAAGTTTCCAGCGCCCGATGCAACTTTTCCAGCGTGGTCGCTTTCATATTCGGGCAGATCATTTTTGGCGAAGCCGGGTAAAACTCTTTTCCCGGACACTGCCTGGATAACTGATGAAGAATGCCCGTTTCCGTACCGATAATAAATTTTTTCGCCGCGTCAACGCGGGCGAAACGCAAAATCCCGGATGTACTGGCGACCTGATCGGCCAGCTCCACTACTTCCGGGCGACATTCCGGATGGACGAGGACAAGGGCGTCGGGATGTTCCTTTTTCGCCGCCAGTACTTCCGCGCGGGTCAATTTCGCGTGCGTATGGCAATAACCTTCCCAAACGTAAATTTTTCGGCCCGTCTGCCGGGCAACGTAGTTTCCCAGGTTTTGATCCGGGACGAAGAGAATATTTTTCTCAGGCGGCAGGGCGTTGACGACTTTGACGGCGTTCGCGCTGGTACACGCAATGTCGCTTTCGGCCTTTACTTCCGCGGAGGTATTGACGTAACAAACCACGGTCGCCCCTGGAAAACTTTCCTTCCAGCGCACCAAATCGATTGCCGTAATCATCTCGGCCATTGGACAGCCGGCATTTTCCTCGGGCAGAACCACAATTTTATCCGGGGATAAAATAGCCGCGCTCTCCGCCATGAAGTGCACACCGCAAAAGACGATTACCTCTGCATCGGTTTGCGCGGCCTGCCGGGAAAGCTCGAGGGAATCCCCAACAAAATCCGCCACCTCCTGGATTTCCGGCCGCTGGTAATAATGGCTCAAAATAACCGCCCGGCGGTCTTTTTTTAACTTTTGGATTTCTTCTTTCAGGTTTGCGTACATCTTCATGGGCATATTCTAATCATTACCGCCGGAATTTGTCAAGATGAAGAAGATAAATGGGAAGACCCCCCTTGACACGTCCAGAAACTTCCCGTTAGATTATGTCAACTTAAGCTTCGAGTCTGGTTAAGCCGCCGGGATATCCGTAAGAAGCCAGATCTATTTTTTGCCCCCGGAGCAACTTTTCCAAGTCTTTTTGGCCCGGCCCGAAACGGACACCATGCAGGTCGGACAGGTGCAAAACGGTGAACCCCTTGAAGGAGGCGGCGGCGGTTCTTTTTGTCGCCCAGCGGGAAGACCCCGCTGCTTTACCCCCCACCGGCGGCAGGACCCGGCCTTTGGGACGCCCTGGAACGGGCGATGGCAAACGGCGTCCAGATGCTGGCTTACCGCTGCCGGGTCACTTTGGACGCCGTTACTCTGGAGGAGGAAATCTCCGTTTTCTTTTAACCGGGGCTAGAGTTTCCCCTTTTCGCCAGCAATTGCCATCATCTGCTCCTTTTTGTCCCGGGGCGGGACATACAGGGAAGCCCTCCGGGACATCCGCAAAGCCCCAGGTCGATTACCAGTCCTTTGTCCGCCATGTTCTCCAAAAATATTCTTCAATTCCTCTATACCCCGCCCGGTAATCCCGGAAATTTTATCCAGGGCCATCGGCAAAAGCGGGAACTTGCTGCCCACCTCCGCCTCGCTCTCCGTATAGAGGCGGTGCAGGATCTCCATCAGCGTTTCGCTGACGGGCGCGCCGACGGGGTTTTTGTTTTCAGACGCTCCGCCAAAGCCCGGTAGACCTCTTCCTTGACCTTCCCTAAATGTCCCAAACGGCTTCTCCCCTTTGCCTGATTTTCATCTTGTACTTTAACCCCAGAAAACAGTCACGTCAATACGCAACTCCAGCCGACTGCCTCTTTGGGAAATTTTTTCCCCCCTGGAACTGTTCCCCTGCTTTGCTGTATAATTTATAAAAATTTGACATCACCAAAGCCGGAGGGAGACAACATGGAAATCAGACTTGACGAAAAAGACCTGGACTTCGTAATCCGCACGGTAGTGACCAAACGCAGCGATTACGACAATATCAAAGAAATAATCCGGGATAAACCGGACTTAATCAACACCATGCTTGATGATCCCAGGCTTTTCCAGCGCATCGCCAGTGAAGAAGAGGTTTTCCTCAAGATATCGCCTTATCTTTTCTTTGAAATACTGCTGCGCCAGGCCCGCCGGGACCTGCAGGCGAGGACGTACACCTACGAAAAAATCGGACTGATCACGGAGGTACCGGTCTTCGACGCCCAAAAAGCATCCGGCTTTCTGAAGGACGACGGACTGCGGACCTACCTGGCCAGCATGTTGAGCTCCTTCACCAAAACGCAAAGCACGGTAATTTACTTTAAAATCGGCAAAAAATACCATAAGCGCAAGTATTCCGACCTGGACGTGGATGACCTGAAGGAACTTTCCGTTTTAGTCGAAGCGGAATACAAATTCCCCCTCTACAAACGGATCGCCGACGTGTGCCTGTTCCTAACTGGGATATTTCCCGAAGCCATCGAGCAGGGAATGCGTTATCCTTCCTCCGGGCAGGCCCGTCCGCCGGCAATCGCCGGCAAAAAGCGCCGCAGCATCGACGACTACATCCAGGAGGGCCAGGAGTTTTACCGCCTGGCCGCCGAATGCTCCCCTTCCGCCAAAGCCGGGATCGCCGGAGTCTTTAACTGCCTCGCCGACAACTTTGAACACGTCCGGAAACCCCTTTTGTACATCGCCGGCCGTTACCTTTCCTTTCAAAAGCACCGGTGGTTTGATTACTGACTTGCCTCTCGGCCGAAGTGCAATGGCCGCCCGCTTTGTGGTCCAGATGGCTTCCCTGGTGATCAAAATCGCGTAGGGGCAGCAGCAGCTGAGGTGCTCAAGCATTAAGTTTTTCAGGCACAAAGGAAATTAATTTCTACATACCCGTCGGGGTGCACTACGGCCAGATCGCCGCTGTGGAACCAGCCGCCGCGGAAGGCCTCGCCCGTCTCCTTCGGCTGCTTGTAATACCCCAGCATGACGTTGTTTCCGTGCATAACAATTTCTCCCATGGTCTGCCCGTCGGGCGGAACCGGCTGCATGGAGGCGGGGCCTACCACTTCCATAAATTCGGCGGTAATATACGGAACGCCCTGGCGTGCCTTAATCGTGGCTTTTTCGTCGGCGGACAGCCCGTCCCAACGAGGGTGCCATTCGCAAACGCTGTGCGGGCCGTAAACTTCCGTGAGGCCGTAAACGTGCGTCACCTGCGCACCGATTGCCTCCATGTTCTTAATCACGGCCGGGGACGGGGGCGCCCCGGCGGTAACCACAGCTTTTTTGCCAGGGTTGGTGGTACAACAGTTGACGTGCGTGTTCAATAATCTGCAGATCTGGAGCAGTGGAGGGGAGGACGTTTTAAAGCGCTCTACCGTTACCTGATGACCCGGTCGCAAAACCCGCTGAAAAGTA
>DAISHP010000055.1:0-8525 GCA_036822475.1 Bacillota bacterium | reverse complement strand
GTTATTTGGCCTTCCGGCAGATTATTTGGATTCTCATTTATGTGGAGATGTACTTAGTTGTCCTTTACCATGACCCGGACAAAACAACCCCATCTTCTACCGTCGCCGGAAACCAGCGAGCAAACTCATGCGCCTCTTTCCTGTGAGCACTATTTTTTCCCGGCAGGGGTAGATGGCAAAAACGCCCGGCTCTACCTAAAATTACCTCCATGACTCTAGCGGAAAAACTGGCATTTTGGTTCTGCTCTTTTCCGCTGAGGGTATTTTACCATGCCAACAGGCAAATAGCAATATTCTTAACAGCGACAGAATCAAAAATTTTATCCCTGTTGCCCCGCCCAAAAAAATCTGATTTCCTCTTGACAGGGAGAAGCAGGGGCGTTAAAATATACCTGAAAGTGGAGCGTTTAAGTATAGTTTACATTTTTCAAGGCAGTGGCGCTCAATTAATAAATCCACCGGCCAGGGAGGTGGTAGAGAAATGACGGGTTAGCAAATAGTTCATTAGACCCTCATGCTGCTAACGCAGCACCAGCAAAAGGATGAGGAAATTTTTCCCAGCAGGCGCACTCCGAGGCACTAAGGCACAAAGGCACAGAGGGATATGCATAAAGCGCCGGAATT
Organism: Bacillota bacterium; assembly: GCA_036822475.1. Classification (GTDB taxonomy): domain Bacteria; phylum Bacillota; class Desulfotomaculia; order Desulfotomaculales; family Nap2-2B; genus JAIMBK01. Next base: position 7,901 of record DAISHP010000055.1, on the reverse strand, counting down.
ATTTTCTTTGTGCCTTTGTGTCTGTTGCCTTTGTGCCTGATCTTTTCTGGGTAGTTGACTGGATTAAAATCCATCTTTATCATCTCTTTTAAAATTTTTTATGCCCCAAAACTATACCATTTAAGTCAAGTTTAATCCCGCTGCCACCGGCCCGGCATAAAAATTTCCCGCCAGAGCCGGCCGGCAAATAAAACTTACCTGGAGGGATAATCAACATGAAACAAATCTGCCCTTCTGCCGATGAAATTCTCTTTGCTTTTATGCGAGACCAGGATGATGTGGAGACCGCCTTTCACCGCCTTTCCGCCCAGCAGCCCAAGTGCGGCTTCGGTCTGCAGGGGGTTTGCTGCCGCCTGTGCGCCAACGGCCCCTGCCGTATTACCCTAAAATCTCCCCGGGGGGTTTGCGGCGCTGATGCCGATACCATGGTGGCCCGGAACTTCCTGCGGGCGGTGGCGGCCGGGGCGGCCTGCTACCTGCATGTGGTGGAGAATGCCGCCGAGAGCCTGTGCACCGCCGCCGAATCCGGCCGGCCGCTAAAGGGAACGGAGGTACTGGCGGAACTGGCCGCCGCCCTGGACATACCGGAAGGCGACCCGCACCCCAGGGCCGCAGCGGTGGCCGGAGCGGTTTTAAACGACCTTTACCGGCCCCGGAACAGGAAAATGGCCCTGGTGGAAAAGCTGGCCTACGGCCCCCGCCTGGCCCGCTGGCGGGAACTGGGCCTGCTGCCGGGGGGAGCCAAATCCGAGGTATTCGACGCCCTGGTGAAAACCGGCACCAACCTGTCCAGCGATCCCATGGATATGCTCATCCACGCCCTGCGCCTGGGCATCGCCACCGGCATATACGGCCTGGAGCTGACCAACTTACTAAACGACATTCTGCTGGGCGAACCGCAGCTATCCACCCAGCCCGTAGGTTTCAGCGTGGTGGACCCGGATTACATCAATATCATGGTCACCGGCCACCAGCACGCCCTGCTCGGCCCGGTGCAGGAAGGCCTGGGCGAGTCCTGGGCCGGGGAACTGGCCCGGGAAACCGGGGCGAAGGGCTTTAGAATTGTGGGTTGCACCTGTGTGGGCCAGGATATCCAGTCCCGGGGCGGAGAGATATTCGCCGGTCATGCGGGCAACAACTTCACCAGCGAAGCCCTTTTAGCCACCGGGGGCATTGATCTGGTGCTCAGCGAATTCAACTGTACCCTGCCGGGCATTGAAGAAATCTGCCGCCGTTACCGGGTGGCCCAGATCTGCCTGGACGACGTGGCCAAAAAGCAAAATGCCGCTTATCTATCCTTTAATCCGGCCGAGGAGAAATCCATTGCCCGCCAGGTGGCCTGGACGGCGGCCGAAAGTTACCGCCGGCGCCGGGGTGAAGTACCGGTGAATGTCCCCGCCCACGGCTGCTCCAGTTCCCTGGCGGGTTTCAGCGAAAGGAGCCTGCGGGCCTTTTTGGGCGGCCACTACCAGCCCCTGATTGATCTGATTGCTTCCGGCCGGATCAAGGGGCTGGCGGCCATAGTGGGCTGCTCCAACCTGACGGCCGGCGGCCACGACGTATTTACCGCCGGGCTGACCAGGGAACTGATCCGCCGGGACATCCTGGTCCTGTCCGCCGGCTGCACCAGCGGCGGCCTGGAGAACCTGGGCTTCATGTCCCCCGCAGCGGTGGATTGGGCCGGGGAAAGGCTGCAAAAAGTCTGCCGGGAATTGAACATACCGCCGGTGCTGAACTTCGGCCCCTGCCTGGGTATCGGCCGGCTGGAAGTGGTGGCCGCCGGCATAGCGGCGGCGCTGCAGGTGGACCTGCCCCAGCTGCCTCTGGTGCTCTCTGCGCCTCAGTGGCTGGAAGAACAGGCCCTGGCCGACGGCGCCTTCGGACTAGCCCTGGGACTGCCCCTGCACCTGGCCCTGCCCCCCTTCATCACCGGCAGCAAACTGGTCACCCGCGTTCTCACTGCGGATATGGAAAAACTCACCGGCGGCCGGGTGATTGTGGAGGGGGAAATCGGGACGGCGGCGGAAAAACTGGAAGCCGTGATCATGCAGAGAAGAACGGCCCTGGGGAGATAACCCTGCCCCTCCCGGCCGCGCCCGCTTTTTTCGATAACTGTCCTGGCGAGCAAGTAATCAACGGCTCTTTTGGTTTCGTTGGGGTGCTCTTTTTTTAGAATAAACGCGGCCCCCCCTGAGCAATTCTCTTCAGGGTTCTCAAGGCATGCGGGTTTTCGCTTAAGTCGTCCAGCATCTTCTCGAACAGGGGAGAAAGTGCGGACAATGACCGTTCGTATCCGACTTTGAAATCAATTATTGCTGAATAATTACTGAAAAAAGTTAACTACGAAAAGCCTGGACATCGCTGCTTAAGTCCCCTGGGATTTTCATCCGGCGATCACTCTCGTTCCTGATAAAGTGAAGCCGGATTATTTTCGGAAGCTCCTTTTTCTCAAAATGACACCGGACGGCGTCACGGATCTTGCTTTTTAAATCGTCAACGGAATCACCTTCGGTAAAAATCGAATGGCCCAGGACACGCGCCTCGTAACCGCCCTTCCCGGATTCCTTCCCTAAAAAATAATTTCTTTTTCCATCTAATCTTGCCTCCTGTTCGCTCATAACTTTTTTTAATTTTAACACGTTATGTCCCTTTGACAATTCCAAAAGGTAGAATTTCTTTTGTGGTTTTCGATAATCTCTAGCCAGAAACATGTTTTTTGTGCTAAAATGGGGACAAAAAGAATTTCGCTAACGGAAAGGTAAATTTCCTTGAGCGGCTTTACGTTCTGCCAGAAAGACGGCGTCTGTTATTTAACGATTGATTCCTTTTCCCGCACCGGCCTGGTGGCCCACGCCTTCACTACCCGCCGCGGCGGGGTGAGCAAGGGGCCGTACGCCGGCCTGAACTTGAGCTTTCGCGTGGGCGACCGCCCCGAAAGCGTTTTAATTAACAGATTGAGTGTTTGCCGGGCGCTCGGCGCGGAGCCGGCCGGCCTGGTGGCTGCCGGGCAGGTGCACGGCGATGCCGTGGCGCTGGTGACGGCCAAGGATCGGGGGAAGGGGGCCGCGGAAGCCGAAAGCGCCCTGCCGGCCACAGATGCCCTGATTACTAATGAGCCGGGCGTTCTGCTTTCCAGTTACCACGCCGACTGCGTTCCCGTTTTTTTGCTCGATCCGGTGCAAAAGGCAATCGGGGTGGCCCACGCCGGCTGGAAGGGCACGGCCCTTAAGATTGCCGCCAAAACCGTGGAGGCCATGCAGCAATCATTCGGCACCCGCCCCCGGGACTGCCTGGCAGGAATCGGCCCGGCCATCGGTCCCTGCTGTTACGAAGTGGACGAACCGGTGTTCAGTCGCTTTCGAAGCGTCTTTCCGGACTGGCCGGCCCTCTTTGTACCGGCTGCCCCGGGACGCTGGTATTTAAACCTCTGGGAGGCCAACCGGCGCGCCCTTTTGGAGGCCGGTTTGCAGGAAGAAAACGTTGCGGTGGCGAATCTTTGTACCAGTTGCCGGCCGGAATTGTTTTTCTCCCACCGGGCCAGCGGCGGAAAAACAGGAAGAATGGCCGCCCTGATCGGGCTGAACACAGGGCAAGTCAGGGGGAGTTAAGTCAAGGCAAGGCCTTAAAAAGGCGGGGGGAAAATGAGAAGAAGATAGTAAGAAGGAGGAAGAAAAAGAAAAACGCAGGGAAGCGGAAAAAGACAAAATAAAGCAAATAAAGCGCGGGACATCCAGCGCCTCGTGGCCGAATGCTGAGGAAGCAGAAAGATACAGAGAGGAACGGACAAAGGCGGAGAGAAAGGCGGGGAAACGGCGATGCCCAAAATCCTTGTGGTCGACGACGAGGAAAACATCGTGGAGCTGATTCGCTACAACCTGGAGCGGGAGGGTTACGCCGTCGTTGCGGCCGGCGACGGCGACACCGCTCTGAAACTGGCGAAGGAAGAGCAGCCCGACTTAATCATCCTGGACGTCATGCTGCCGGGTCAGGACGGGCTCTCCGTTTGCCGCACTCTGCAGTACGATCCCGAAACCAGGCGCATTCCCATCGTCATGGTGAGCGCGCGGGTGGAGGAAGTGGACCGCATCCTGGGGCTGGAAATGGGCGCCGACGATTACATCACCAAGCCCTTTTCCCCCCGTGAACTGCTGGCCCGCGTTAAAGCACGCCTGCGGCGCGGACACCTGGAAAACGGCGAAAAGGCCGCCGCCCCCGTCAAGAAGAAGCTGGTGCACGGCCCCCTGGTCATTGATCAGGAGAAATTTACCGTTACTTTAAACGGTGTAAAGCAGGATTTTACCCCGAAAGAGTTTGAACTCCTGCGTTTTCTGGCTGGGGAGCCGGGGCGGGTGTTTTCCCGCGAATACCTCCTGGAGCACATCTGGGGTTACGATTACGCCGGGGACTCCCGCACAGTGGACGTGCACATCCGGCACATCCGGCAAAAACTGGAACAGGTGCCGGGGGCGCCCCGGTTTATCGAAACCGTCCGCGGCGTGGGATACCGTTTTAAGGAGGTGCCTTAGTGCCGAGGCTTTTCTTTTTAAAAGGGATCACCTGGCGGGCGGTGGCCAGCTACTTTGTTTTGCTGCTGGTCTTTTGCGCTCTACTGCCGCTTTACGCCGCCCGGGAGCTGAGCCTGACCGCGGCCCTGGTCATTGGCTTTCCCGTTTCGGTCGGTTTGGCCTGGGTTTTGTATAAGCGCGTGATCAGCCCGCTGAACGAGATCAACGAGGCGGCCCGGGAAATGGCTCGGGGCAACCTGGAGCGGGAAATCCTGGTCTACACCGACGACGAAATCGGGCAGCTGGCCCGCAGCATCAACGAAATGGCCCGGCAGTTAAAAGTGACCATTGCTCAGATCACCGAAGCCCGCAACCAGGCCCGGGCCATCTTGAACAGCATGACCGACGGAGTGATTGCTTTAAACAAAAACGGGGAAGTGCTTTTTATCAATCCGGTGGTGGAAAAAATTTTCGGGAGCAGCCAGCTTTCTTCCTACGGCAAAAATATCCTGGGCGTTATCCGCAACTATGATGTGGAGCGCCTGCTGGAAAGGGCTTTAAAAACAGGCAGGCCCCTTACCCAGGAAGTCAGGCTTATTTATCCGGAGCCGAAGGTTTTTAACCTGCACGCCGCTCCGCTGAAAGGGCAGGGAGCCGAACAGGGCGGGATCGTGGTTTTGCTCCGGGACATCACGGAGCGGAAAGCGCTGGAGGAAATGCGTTCCCAGTTTGTGGCCAACGTTTCCCACGAATTGCGCACGCCGCTCACTTCCATCCGCGGCTACCTGGAGACCCTCCTGGACGGGGCGATCGAGGATCCCGCCGCCACGCGCCATTTCCTGGAAATTATGAACAAAGAAACGGAGCGGTTGACCAGGCTGGTCGACGACCTCCTGGATCTGTCCAAAATTGAAGAGCGCCGGGTTGTTCACCGCTGGCAGCCGGTGCAGCTGGCCGACCCGATCAACCGCGTGGTGACCATGTTCCGGCCGCAGGCCAACGAAAAGAACCTGGCGCTGACCGCCGAAGTGCCGGCGGATCTTCCCGCCGTTCACGGGGACCCGGACATGCTCACCCAGGTGCTGATTAACCTGGTGGATAACGCCGTGAAATACACGCCCGCCGGAGGGAAAGTGACCGTTCTGGCCGGGGTAACCGGGGGGGACGTCCGGGTCAGTGTGACGGATACCGGCATCGGGATTCCGCCGGAAAGCCTGCCCCGGATTTTTGAACGTTTTTACCGGGTGGATAAGGCGCGCTCCCGCGAGTTGGGCGGCACCGGCATGGGCCTGGCCATCGTCAAACACATCATCCGCGCCCACGGCGGTAAAACTTACGTGGAGAGCGCGGTCGGCAAAGGAAGTACATTTTCTTTTACCCTGCCGGTGGAAGAGAGAGGCCGGGGGGCTGCTGAAGGAATGGCTGCCGGAGAAGGGACCGCTGGCGAAGGAGCAGCCGGAGCAGCAGTTGTCCGGCAGCCGGCAGGGAAAAATAAGGCGGGCGGTGCCGGCGGTTAAAATTTCAAAAGGGACGCGCTTTAGGAGGGCTCTTTTTGAATAAGATAAAAATGCTGGTCAAGGATTTGAACCTGTTTTATAAAGATTTCCAGGCCTTAAAAGACGTTAATCTGGAAATCCAGGCCAATAAAATCACTGCTTTGATCGGTCCCTCCGGGTGCGGTAAATCCACTTTTTTACGCACTTTGAACCGGATGAACGATCTGTTTGAAGGGGTGCGCGTGGAGGGAACCGTGCAGCTGGACGGCCAGGATATTTACGCGCCCGACGTGGATGTGGTCAGCCTGCGCAAACGGGTCGGCATGGTTTTTCAAAAGCCCAACCCCTTTCCCATGTCCGTTTACGATAACGTTGCCTACGGTCCGCGGGTTCACGGGGTAAGAAACAAACGCCAGCTGGACGAAATCGTGGAGCTGAGTTTGCGCAGCGCGGTGCTCTGGGACGAAGTCAAAGACCGCCTGTTCAAGTCGGCCCTGGGGCTGTCCGGCGGGCAGCAGCAGCGCCTCTGCATTGCCCGGCTGCTGGCCGTGGAGCCGGAAGTAGTCTTAATGGACGAACCCAGTTCGGCCCTGGATCCCATTTCCACCTTAAAAATAGAGGAACTGATCCAGGTGCTCAAGCACGAATACACCATTGTCATCGTAACGCACAACATGCAGCAGGCCGCCCGGGTTTCGGACATCACTGCCTACTTTTTAAACGGCGAACTGGTGGAATGGGGGACGACCGAGGAAGTGTTTACCCGGCCCAAGGACCAGCGCACCGAAGACTATATCACCGGGCGATTTGGCTAAAAAATTTATATTTTGCAGGGGGGGTCCGGATGAGTCCGCGCAGTGCTTTCGATAAAGCGCTTAAAGAGCTCCAGCAGGATATTTTGCGGATGGCCAGCCTGGTCGAGCAGGCCGTATACGATTCCGTGCAGTCGCTGGTGAAACTGGACGTTACGGGCGCGGCCCAGGTGATCATGGGAGACGAGATGATTGATGAATTATATCTGGAGATCGAGGATAAGTGCGTCAAGCTGGTGGCCACTCAGCAGCCCATCGCCAGGGATTTGCGGATCGTGATCACGGGCATTAAAATCCTGCTCAGCCTCGAGCGCATGGCCGATCACGCCGTGGACATCGCCCGCGCCACGATGTGCTTAAGCGGTCACCCCCTGAACGTCAAACCGCTTGAATATATCCCGCAGATGGCCAGGTTGACGCAACAGATGATCAAAGACGGGCTGGATGCCTACGTGCACAATGACGTGGAGAAGGCCAGGGCGATGTGTGCGTTGGACGACGACGTCGACTACCTCTTTGCCCGGGCCTTTCGGGAACTGATTAACTGTATGACGGAAGATCCCAAAGTGGTGATGCAATCAGCCTACCTTTTGTACGTCAGCCGTTACCTGGAGCGGATCGCCGACCACGCCACCAATATCGGCGAGGCGGTGATTTACCTGGTTACCGGCGAACGGAAAGAGCTAAACTAGGGGGAGAAGACACAGATGTACGAAGGCACAAAGGCAGGAGGAGATATAAGAAGCAAACAAGGGGGCGGTTCCCGTGTTTGCTCGGGGGAAAACAACAGAACCGTCCCCTCGTTTGCCAGAAAGGAGGTTGTTTGGCGTGAATGCTTTAAAGGAAAAAGCTATTGAGGCTATCCGTAAGCTGCCCGATGATTGTACAGTGGATGACATTATGTACGAAGTTTATTTTGTCGCGCAGGTAACCGAGGGAATGAAAGAAGCCGATCAAGGACTTCTCATTGATCATGAAAAAATTCAAGCGGAGATTAAATCATGGCAAAAATAAAATGGACGCCGAAAGCAAAATCACATTTGCGTTCTGATTATATTGCCAGAGATTCAGAGGTGTATGCAGGAAGG
>DAISHP010000054.1:0-8576 GCA_036822475.1 Bacillota bacterium | reverse complement strand
TGCCCTGGCCAGGCCGCCCGCCGCGATCACCCTTTTGGATGTAGTGGAGGCGGTGGAAGGGCCGGTCCGCCTGAACCGCTGCCTGATCGACGAGAAATACTGCACCAAGCGCTGGGCAGACCGCTGTCCGGTCCACCAGGTTCTGGAGAACATTCAAAATGCCGTAATCACCGAACTCGGCCGGTGCACCTTTGCCGATCTGGTTAAAAGCGCACAAGAAGTTTAGCGGTTTTTACTTGGCCTGGTGGAATACGTGGGACTGGTTGCTCTGGGGAGGAAGTCTGGTGCCCGCCCTGCTGTGGGGCGTGGCCCTGACCAACCTGCTCCGGGGGGGGGCCGATTGACGATCGGATGCAGTATGCCGGAATTTCTTTGCTTTGTTGTCTCCCTACACCCTGGTGGGCGGGCTGGTTACGCTGCTGCTCTTTACCTTTCACGGCGCCCTTTTTCTAACCCTGAAAACCAAAGGCGAGCCGGCGGAACGGGCCGGGTCAGTGAAAAAAGGAGGGCAGGGTAAGCAGGATTTCCAGTACAAACAGGAACACAATCGCCAGCTCCAGCAGCATGGACTGCTGGTTTACCAGCCGGTTGCTCAAAAAAGAGTAATTTTGCATGATCACCGTGCTTTTTTGCTGAATGCTCTCCATCCAGGCCCTGGTCCGGAAAATGGCCAGGGCGGCGCCGTAAATGCGGGCGTAAAAGACGTCTTCCGTCACCTTTAAAGAATTCCGGATTCTTTCCGTAATTTCGTTGATCTCTACCACCAGCTCCATCAATTTGTTCATGATCTGGCGATACTGCCGCAGGCGCTTGAACTGGGTAACCGCTTCGGCCATTTCGATGGCGTCGTACATTTTAGCCATTTCTTCACTCAGTACACTGTCGTAGTAGCGCAGTTCCAGCAGCTGGGTAAGCGCGAATTCCAGCAGGTCGGGAATGTCGTAGCTGCCCGTCTGATCGTAAACCAGCGCCGAGCTCCAGGTAATAATTGTCATATCGTCTTTTCCGTAAGTGAATGTATGTTGGAGCGTGTCCCTGCGCACCTGCTGGCTGACGGGCTCATCCTCGCCCAGAAGAAGCGGAACCGGATCCCACTCTGGATTCCACTGGCGAAAATAAAAAATCAGGTAATCTTCCGTAAACCCCCGGTAACCCGGCTTGATTAAGGTTTGCGCCAGGGCATCCCTGACCTCGTCCCGCTTTTTGGCGAATAAATCTTCCAGTTCTTCGGTATCGGAAAGATATACCGCCAGGTCTCTGATCTTTTCGTAGGCACATGGACTGCTCAAGATGAGGCGCATAATAATGCTGATCACGCCTAAATCGTAAATCTTGGCGGTAAATTTTGCCGGATACCGTTCGTTCAAAAGGACAAGCTTTTCCTCACCCAATTCCACCGTTACGGGCGGATTAGGAATGTGAATGGATTTCGGACGGATGCGGGACAGCCTCAGCCGGGCGGTGGGCTTGCTCTCCGCCAAAATCTGTTCCACCAGGTGAAGCTGGATTTCCTCGGCCACGTCGTAGAGGCGGTATAACCAGATTGAATTATTGATTGCCCTCACCTCATGTCTTTTTAAGTTACCCTGAAAATATATTGTAACATAAGGAGAGTAAAAAATTCCACGCCGATGATTTAATCGATTTGACTATCAAGCGGGTGACAGAAAGTTTACGGGTTCCGGGGGAAAGCGGCTTGACGGCTTTGCCCTGACTGGCTAAAATCAGGTAAGTAAGAATTCTGACGCAATGGAGGAAGTAACTGAAATGAAGGATTTGATTATTGTCGGCGGGGGGCCGGCGGGCTTGAGCGCCGGGATTTACGCCGGACGCGCAAAGCTGGACGTGCTTTTGCTGGAAAGGGGCGCTCCCGGCGGGCTGGCGGCGACAACGGAAACCATCGAGAATTACCCGGGATTCCCCGTAGGAATTGGGGGAGCGGAGCTGATGGCGCAAATGCTGGCCCAGGCGCAGCGCTTCGGCCTTGCTGTGGACAGCGCCAATGTGGAGGAGATCAGCTGCTCCGACCGGCATTTTGTGCTGAAAACGGAGGACGGGGCCTTCTCGAGCCGCGCGGTAATCCTGGCCACAGGCGCGGAGCCCGAGCTTTTACACGTTCCGGGCGAAACAGAGTTGCGCGGACGGGGGGTTTCTTACTGCGCCACCTGCGACGGCGCCTTTTTCCGGGAGAAGACGGTGGCGGTGGTGGGCGGCGGGGACGCCGCCGTGGAAGAGGCCGTTTTTTTGACCAGGTTTGCCCAAAAGGTCCTGCTCATTCACCGCCGCGATGAACTCCGGGCCACCCGGGTTGTTCAGGAGAAGGCCAGGCAAAACCCAAAAATCGAGTTCGTCTGGAACAGTGTCGTGGAAGAAGTGCTCGGGAAGTCGAAAGTGGAAAGAATTCGCGTTAAAAATGTCCGTTCGGGGGAAACCAGCATCCTCCAGGTGGACGGGGTATTTATTTACATCGGCCAAAGGCCGGCCTCGCGCATGGTGGAGGAACTGGTTCAGCTGGACGAGCGCGGATACGTGCTTACCGACGAAAAGATGCAGACCAGCTGTCCGGGTCTTTTTGCCGCCGGGGATGTCCGCAAAAAGCTGCTGCGCCAGGTGGTCACCGCCGTGGCCGACGGCGCCATTGCCGCCGTAGCCGCCGAAAAATACCTTGAAGAGGTAAAAAGCGCCGGAAAAAGTTGACCTTTGGGAGCGAATCTGGAGGCAATAAAACCAGGCTGCTTCCGGGCGTGGAAAGAGAAGAACTATGTGTTTAATCTTTATCCCTTTGTGCCTCCACCCCTTTATCCCTTTGTGCCTGGCGAACTTTGTCCCTCCAAAAAGAAAAAGCTGTATCTTTGGCGATACAGCGGAGAAAGGGAGAGGAGATTAGGTTGTGATCAAGCTTGTTGATTTTATTATACCCATCCGCCGGATAATGAAAAGGATTTTCCCTTCAGTGGTTAAATTTTATCCTTTACCGGGCGTATAGAGTCTTTAAAGCACACTGGCAGCCATGCGGGAAGGGTCTGGATTAGCCGGCTACCATTGAGTTTTCCTGATCAACGGTTCAACTGCCAAATAAGCACCTTGAGGGAACCTTCTAAATTTTTAATCTCTAAATGAATAGCAGGAGATTTATTAATTAACGAGGAACTCGTAAGCAATGTCGGCAGAACCGGACGCAACAATAATTTGGAGGTGCAGGGGGTGCAGGATTTACTTCAGCGGTTTTGGGCCGGAGAGCCCCGGGCGCTGGCCCGGCTTATTTCTATCCTGGAAAACGAAGAACCGGGCCGCGATGAGCTGATGCGCCAGCTCTTTGCGAAAACAGGACGGGCTTACCTGCTGGGCGTGACCGGGTCTCCGGGGGCGGGAAAAAGTTCCCTGGTGGATCGCCTGACCGCTTTGCTTCGTCAGCGAGGGCAAAAAGTCGGGATTGTAGCAGTCGATCCGACCAGTCCCTTTTCCGGGGGAGCTTTACTGGGCGACCGGATCCGGATGCAGGAGCACGCGGTTGACCAGGGAGTTTTTATCCGCAGCATGGGTACGCGCGGGAGTCTGGGCGGACTGGCCCATACCACCAAAGAAGTGGTGAAGGCCATGGACGCCTTTGGGTTTGACTGGGTAATTGTGGAAACGGTGGGGGTCGGTCAGGCGGAACTGGATATTATGCACTTGGCCGATTCAGTTATTGTGGTGCTGACCCCGGGGGCGGGCGACTCCATCCAGACGATCAAGGCGGGGATTATGGAAATTGCCGATATCTTCGCGATTAACAAATGTGATCTGACCGGGGCGGATAAAGTGGCCCTGGAAGTGGAAATGATGCTGGATTTGCACTCGCAACAGTTGCCCTGGCGCCCGCCGGTGGTCAAAACTTCCCCTGTGACCGGGACCGGGCTGGAAGATTTGCTGGCTGCCATCGAAAGGCACCGGACCTATTTGCTGGAGAAAGGCCTTTTCCAGCAGCGCCGGGAAGAGCGGCTGCGTTCAGAAACCATGGAAATTTTAGACCGCCAGTGGCAGCAGCTGGTGCGGAAGGAAATGAAGCTGTCGGAAGAAGTAAATGATTTATTAGACGCGGTTGCCCGCCGGCAGACCGACCCATACACCGCCGCTTCCTCGATCTTGAATTACGTCGTAGCGAATTCCAGACCGCGCCAAAAGAACCGGGCCGGCCCGGGCAGGTAACCGGCAGCCGCACCGCAGGTCAGGGCCAGAAAAAGCCATCTCTAAAGATGGCTTCTTTTTTTGTAACAAGATCAGTCTGGAATACATATTTTAAAATCAGAAACTTTCCGTGCCGGGAAAAAATTAAAAAAAATATCCGAAAGGAGGAACTTGAGCATGGCGGATATACTTGAGAAGTCGGGGGACGTTTCTGCTAAAGCCACTACAACGACGGAAGTTTTTGCCGGCATTTTCTTAATCCTGGTCGGGCTCTTGCTGATCAGGTTATTCGGCGCTTTCTTTGCCGGCGCTCTGGTCGCCCTGGTGGGGCTGTTTGTTCTGGCCTTTTAAAGGTTGCGCCTGCCGTTTGGGAAGTGTCCCGGCTAAAGGGCTACCTTTGCGTAGCCCTTTCCTCTCAAAATTTTCAGTTGAGGATGTGGGAAGCCATGACGGTTTCAACCAACCATTTGCTCCAGGAAGCTCTCCGGCGTCTTTTGGAAAGGCTGGATACCATCCAGAAAGAAAGCGATGCGGTAATGGAAAATGCTCAACAAATTGCGACGGGCCTGGATAAACTGGCCGAAGTGGTGGCCAATCTAGAATTTCAGCGTAACCAGGAGAATAAGTTGCTGAATAAATTGGAAACACTTGCCCGGCAGCTGGAAAAAATCAACTCATGTCAGGCGGAAAAACCGGTTAAAAAAGGGTTTGAACGATCCTTTCGCACCCTCGTCGCCGGTACAAAAACGGTTGGTCAGGTTCTGGAAATTGTCGCCAACAGTATCCAGGTGATGATGGATTCAATCGTCCAGGTGCTCAATGAATTTTATTCATCGTCCCCCAAAAAAGCTTCTTCTTAGAAGCGAATGATTAAAATACGGGCAAAAAGCCTGAAAAAGGGATGTTCAGATGGACCTGCGCGGAATCGAAAAAATCGTTATTTTCAAGAAACCGGCGTTTGAAAAAAGGGAACTGTCTTCCCGGCCCAGGACCTTGTTGCTGACTCTCGGGGCAGTACGGATCGAACCTCTTCCTTTCATCAACGGCGCCCTTTGTTTTTTCCGGCAGCCGGTCGATTTCAAAAAATTGGCCGGGTTGGATGAAATTATTTCCCTGGAAGACAACTTTAAAGTTAAGTTGCACCCGGTCTTTCGAAAATCGAGCAGCCTGGTTTTTGATCGCGACCAGCGCCAGGTCATTCCCTGGGGGGTTCAGCGGATTGGCGCAAATAAAGTCTGGCCGGTTTCCCGCGGGGAAGAAATCAAAGTAGGGGTCATGGATACGGGGGTGGAATTTTCCCACCCCGACCTGAAAGATAATTATAAGGGCGGAGTAAATATCCTGGCACCCCAGAACCCGCCGGCCGACGACAACGGCCACGGGACCCACGTGGCCGGGATCATCGGCGCCGCGGACAACGCTTTTGGCATCCTGGGAACTTCCCCGGGAGCGCATCTCTACGCGCTGAAAGTTTTAGACGCCGCCGGCGAGGGGTATTTTTCCGAGATTATCCGCGGACTGGACTGGTGTATGCAAAACGGCATCGAAATAATTAATCTTAGTTTTGGTTCCGATCAACCGAGCCGGGCCCTCCACGAGGCGGTCAAAAAAGTAGTTGCCGCTGGAAAAATCATTGTGGCGGCCGCCGGAAACGACGGAAACAGCCAGTCTGTAGATTATCCTGCCGCCTATCCGGAAGTAATTGCCGTGGGCGCCGTCGACGAATCAAACCAGATCACCTTTTTTACCAGCCGGGGGGAGGAACTCAACCTGGTAGCGCCCGGCACCAACGTCCTTTCGACCACTTTAAAGGGATTTTTTAAGCGCCTCAGCGGCACTTCCATGGCGGCGGCCTTTGTGGCCGGAGCGGCGGCAATTTTAAAACGGCTGCACCCGCCGGCTGGACCCCGGGAAATAGCCAGGCTGCTGGAGGCCTCGGCCGAGCGGTTGCCCGGTTACAGCCGCAATGAGCAGGGCGCCGGGCTGGTCAGGGTGGATCAGGCGGTTTCCCTGAAACAGCCGGCCGCCCGCGCGCAAACGGCTTATTTTTCCGGGCCGACGCCGTTTAAACGCAGAGGACAAAAAGGGAGGGGGAGCGGGAAACAAACCCCTATCACCAGTCCCCAATCCCTGCCCTAAAAGATCAGGCACAAAGTTCCCAGGCACAAAGGCACAAAGTAAAATATTCCCTGGTTACACCTGTTTCTTTGTGCCTCTGTGCCTTAATACCTTTGCCCCGAAAACATGCATTTGCTATTTTTTTATCCTCTGTTTGCACAGGGAGAAAGCGGCATGGGTGCGATTCTAGAGAAACACCCCGGTCTTTTCTTTCAGGCGCCGGCTGTCCGTTGGCGGACCGGCGGCTGAGGAAAAAAGGCCGGGGCGTTTGCTCTTTGCGGCGGCTTTATTTCTGTTGCCCCTGCACGGCCTGCCTTAAGGATTGCAGGACCAGGTCAAAAGCAGCCGCCTCCTCGGGTTTCATGGACTGGCGCAAGGCGCCCAGGGTGTTGTTTAAAAAGTCCACGACCGCCTGCGGGTCCATGGCGGCGGCCATTTGGGCCAGGGCGCCGGGATCAATGTTTTGGAACAGTTGACGAACGGGCTCCGGTAAATTCTCCGGGTTCAGTCCGGGAAAAGACATTTTTCTTCGCCTCCTCTCGCGCTTCCCTAACAGGTTATGTCGGTGTTTTTGTTTTTGTTCCAAAAAGATAAGGTATACTTGGCTGAAAAAGACATAAATAATACTAAAATCAACGTGGGGGAAGGTGGATTATGGAAGCTCAAAAATGGTTGACCGCTCTGGAGGAAAAAATCGAGAAATGGGGCGTTCCCAAGGAAGCAGAAACCGAACAAATGGAAAGGATGATTTCCGCCCTGGAAAGACTGGAAGAACTGTTGACGCAAATCGAGTCTTCCTTAAAACTTAAACTGGCGTTAAATGAAAAGATGGAAAACATTATTGCCCGGATTAACCGCCTGACGTGGCCCGGGGAGGAACTCCCGGCGCCGAAAAAAACGCTGGCGCCGGCGCTGGAAGATACGCTGGCGAAAGTCATCAACCGGGCCAAACTGGCCTCGCGGGTTCTGGACGCCCTGGTTTCCGCGGTGCAAATGTCTTTAGAATCTGCCCAAAAGATGCGGGAAAAAGGCAAGGACGAGGGGGATGGGGAGCAGCAGGATAAACCGGCGGACAACCGAAGCAACAGAGAACAGCCGGAGTTACAGTCGATTTTACAGCCCCTGGGGACGCTTGTGCAAAATGTGGTGGAAGAAAAAATAAAAGGAATGCAGGCGGAGGAAAAGCGCGCCGAAGGGTAGCCAGGGAAAACCGTCGGGAAGGATTTATCTGTTGAGCGGCGAAGCCGGGGCAGGTAGCCAATTTATTGTCACTTTTTGCGATTTTCGCTAATATGATATTATAAATAAGGAAAACAGACAAAGGGGTGATCAATTTTGCGCGTCTACTTTATAAAATTACCTTCTTTCGTGCGGGCAATTCTTTTGAGGTTTTGGAATAAGTAAAAAACAAAAAGCATTTTCAGTTACCTGGATCAGGAAAGCTTCCTCGCTGAAGGTAGTCTATCCGGTATTTTTGCCTTTTGTAACCGGTTCCTTCCCAGGAAAGCAATCTTCTTCGGATCCTTTTTTCAGGTTGACGGTTACCGGGGCCCCAGTACCGGACCGGACTGCCTTAAATTATTTATCCGTATATTTGTCCGAAAGAAAGCTCTGTCGGTTACTCTTGAGTTGCCCGCTGCCTTAAGCTGTTGCAGATCTCGAAAAGGGGCGGTAAAGGTGGCCAGGCGAGTACCGATTAGCCTTTATTTGGGTTTAATTTTACTTGGGATTGGAGGGGCGGCCCTGGCGGTTTTAATTCTCTTTTCCTGATCGCCGGCCTTCCCGTCAGTCGGCCAGGAAGACCCCCAGGATGCCTCCGGCCATGCCCGCCGCAAGCGCCAGCAATAGCTTATGCCCTAAAGGGGAGGACCAGGAACTGCCGGGGAGGACGGCCGCCCCCAGGCTCCCCAGCACGAGAAAGAAAAGGCAGGCGACAGCCAGCCCGTAGTATAATCCTTTTCCGCCGGCGCGGCGGGCAGCGGCGGCGGCGCCGATCAGGACGCTGGTAAAATATAAGCCGCCCGCCAGCCAGGGAAGAGTTTCTTCCGGCAACGAGGTAAAGTAAAAGGCCAGGCCGATGCCTACGTTTCCCAGAAAGTAAAAGGCCAGGCCGGAAATGATTCCGTAGGCAAGGTTAAAGCTTTTCAGCATTTTTGTCCACCTCCTTATAAAATTTATGAACCGGAGCATGGATCGTATGACTGGTTGGGTAATTTAACCCTGACCAGAATTTTCTTTTTTTTAAAGGGTAAGCGGTGTCGGAACAAAAAGGGATTTGTTGGAATAAAGTT
>DAISHP010000053.1:0-8592 GCA_036822475.1 Bacillota bacterium | reverse complement strand
GGTACACTTTACTTTGTTTAATTGCTTCTGTTAAAACATCTGCCACTTTTTCATGGCGGGCCGCTTTTTGAAGATATTTCAGATCTATTTCTTGGGCATGCAAAGCCAGTAGCTTCGCTGCCCACCGGGCATCGGCCGGGCTTTTCCAGAACTTGGCTGCTACTAAACGATCGACGATCAGATCCTCCACGCCAATGATAAAAACTTCCCAACCATTTATTTCCACTGTAGTTATTTTTTCCAGCGAACCCGCCAGATGCTCGTCTGGTATTTCCACCGCCAGGTCAAGTTCTTCGTGGTACCAGTGCCGTTCGCCGGGCCGGCGCAAAAAACCCATGGCGGCCAGAACAGTTTTTGCCTCTTCTCTTCCGTTGATCACCAGGTCAATGTCTTTGGTTGCGTAGCCTCCTAAAGTATAAAACTCCAGGGCGCGGCCACCCACCAGGATAGGCTTGATACCCATGGGTTTAAGCGCAATGGTGAGCACAGCCAGCAAGCCCAGCGTTTTTTTCAAAGGATCTTTTTCCCGGGTCAGGGTAAAGATTTTTTTCCTTAAATCTTCATCCATGCCAGCGGTACCTCCGGGGGCCGGTTTTTTCCAGGCGGCCGCTGGCCAGGGCCTGCTGCCAGCGTTTTCGATCCAGGATAAATAAGGCAATGTCCTCTTCAGGATCACGGGGTTTCCGGGAAGAGCGGGCCGGGCCTGCTTGCCTTGCCCAACTGGTACAAAGACGAAGCGATTTTTTTCGCAACTGCTTGATATAATGATCGTAATCTATTTTTCGCACTTTTCTCCTCCTTAATGGTTAGCTTTTGCCGGACGTTCATGGCTTAACGGGTTGCCAGGAACATTATAACCTGTTTGGAAAAAAGAAGCAAGATGCTGCACGGACAGATTATTCCTGCCCGGGTTGCTTGCTATGTTATAATTGAATAGGAATTTTCTTTTTTCCTGCCTTCCAGATATGGAATAATTTAATGGAACTTATGCGCCTATGAATAAGGAGTGAATAAATGCACGCCCAAACTTTAAAACGCCTGGAGTACGATAAAATTTTAAACCGCCTGGCCTCCTTTTGCGTTTCCGCAGCGGGACGGGAGCTTGCCCTGGCGCTGCGGCCGCTGACCGAACGGGAACCAATTTTGCGCGCCCAGGCTGAAACAACGGAAGGCAGGGAGCTGTTGCGGCTGGAGCCGCTGACGGATCCGGGCGGCTGGCCGGACGTGCGGCGGGAAATATCCAGGGCGCAGCAGGGGAGCACACTCGCACCGGGGGAACTTTTTGCCGTCGGCCAGGCTCTGGAGGCCTGCCGGCGCTATCAAAAGTTTTTTGCCCGGCGGCGCGAACGCTACCCCCTTTTGGGAGAGATTGGCTCCGCCATCGGCAATTTTGCAACTTTAGAGAAAGATATTTTCGCGGCCATTCTCCCCGGACCGGCAGTTTCCGACCACGCTTCGCCCGCGCTGGCCGGGATCAGGCGCCGGCTGGCCGGGCTGCAGCAGGAGAGCAGGGAGCGGCTGGAGCACCTGATCCGGTCGCCGGACATTCAGAAGTACCTGCAGGAACCGCTGGTAACGATGCGGGAGGGGCGCTACGTGATTCCCGTCAGGCAGGAGTTCCGCGCCCGGGTGCCGGGGATCGTTCACGATCAGTCGGCCAGCGGGGCAACCATTTTCATTGAACCGATGGCCGTGGTGGAAGCCAACAACGAAATCCGCCGGCTGCAGGCGGCGGAGAGGCGGGAGATCGAGAAAATCCTGGCCGCCCTCTCGGCCCAGGTGGCCGCTGCAGCGGAAGAACTTGCCGTTTCCCTGGACTGCCTCGGCCGGATCGATTTTATTCTGGCCAAAGCCCGCTACAGCCAGGCGCTGGACGCACAGGAGCCGGAGATTGCTCCCGGCCGGCCTTTCTTCCATTTTAAGGGGGCCCGCCACCCTTTGCTCACCGGCGGCGTGGTGCCCATCGATGTGCGTTTGGGGGAGGATTTCGATACCCTGATTATTACCGGGCCGAATACCGGCGGGAAAACCGTGGCCCTGAAAACAGCGGGTCTACTGGTGCTGATGGCCCAATCCGGCCTGCACGTTCCCGCCGCCGGCGCCCGGCTGGGTGTTTTTGGGCGCGTGTTTGCCGATATCGGCGACGAGCAGAGCATTGAGCAGAGCCTGAGCACTTTTTCCGCGCACATGCAGAATATTGTGCAGATCCTGGCAGAAGCCGATGCGGGAAGCCTGGTTCTTTTGGATGAACTGGGCGCCGGTACCGATCCCGTCGAGGGGGCGGCCCTGGCCCGGGCCATCTTGGAAAGGCTGCAGGGCAAAGGAGCGAAGACCATCGCCACCACCCACTACAGCGAGTTAAAAGAGTTTGCCCACGGGCGGCAGGGGATGGAGAACGCCTGCGTGGAATTTGACGCGGTTAGCTTTCAGCCCACCTACCGCCTGTTGACGGGCCGGCCCGGCGGCAGCCAGGCTTTTGCCATCGCTCTGCGCCTCGGGGTGGATGCGGCGCTGATCGCGCGGGCCAGGGAATTTTTAAGTAAAGAACAGGCCGCCCTGGCGGATTTGCTCCAGGAGCTGGAGCGTGACCGGCAGCTGGCTGCTCAGGAAAGGGAAGAAGCCGGCCGCTTGAAAGAGGAAGCCCGGCAGCTAAAAGAGCGCTACCTGGAGATGGAAAAAGATCTCACGGCGCGCCGGCAGGAAATTTTAAAAAAAGCCGCCCAGGAAGCCCGGTACCTGGTTCGGCAGGCCCGGCGGGAAGTGGAGGAAATTATCCGGGAAATGCGCGCGCGGGCAAACGAAGAAGCGCAGGCCGCAATGGAGAAAGCAATTCTGGAGGCCAGGCGGAAAATCCGGGACGCTGCGGAGAAGATTCCTGCCCCGGAGTTCCCGGCGGAAAAAGGGGAGGGTGAGGTTCCCGCGGAGGTCAGGGCCGGCCAGGAGGTATACCTCCCCGGTTTTAACCAGACCGGCTGGGTGGTGGCGCCGGCCGGAGACGGCCAGGCCCAGGTGCAGGTGGGGGCGATCAAACTTACTCTTCCCCTGAAGGAAATGCGCCTTGTTCGCCGGGAACCGGCGGCGGCCGGGAAGCACGGCGAAAAGGCGGCCGGCACCAGTGCCAGTACCGGCCTTGGGGCGGACAAAGTAAAAGATATCTCCGTTAATTTGGATTTGCGCGGCCGGCGGGCCGGGGAAGCCCTGCTGGAGGTGGAGAAATATTTAGACGACGCCATCCTGGCCGGGCTTTCCCGGGTCTACCTGATTCACGGCAAAGGCACAGGCGCCCTGCGCGCGGCCATCCAGGAGCAGCTGAAAACCGACCGGCGGGTGAAATCCTTCCGCCTGGGCGAACCCGGCGAAGGCGGCGCCGGGGTGACGGTGGTAGAGCTGGTGTAAAATTTAATGGTAATTGACATCTGCTTGCTATAAGGTATAAGATTAAAGTAAAAAGTCCGGTTGAGGAAAGGGGAGCCGGGGGGATGGGCGAAGTAAACATCAGCCTGGAAGACGTAATTAAAGTGCGGGACCTGGAAAGGGCGCTTAGTGAGTTTCCCGGGGTGGAAGAAAGCGCCGTCTTAATTGAAGAGTTGCCCGGCGGCGAAAAAGAATTGATCGCCTTTGTTCAGTTACAGGAAGGTTGCCAGGTGGAAAAAGAAACGCTTTCCGCTCAATTGCGGAAAAAAATGGATGTGTCGCTCAGGATCGAATTTTGCAAACTTCCCAAAACTCACACCGGAAAGGTAGCCCGACACCTTTTAAAACAGGCGAGCGGTCAGTAGCGATAACCTTTGTGCCCTGGCGCCTGGCACCTTTTGTTCCGGCAAAAACAGAGCGTTCCCAAGACGACTAAACAAACGCATTGGAAGAATGTGAATGTTTTATGTCCATCGGTTTATACATCCACGTTCCCTTTTGCCTGAAAAAATGTAATTATTGCGATTTTATTTCCTATCCCTACAACGAAAAAGACGCGGACACCTATCTGGACGCCTTACTTAAAGAAATGGAACTGGTCAGCGCGTCTCTTCCCCCGGAAGCAAAAGAAGTGGAAACGATCTACCTGGGGGGAGGGACGCCAACCTGTTTGCCGGCGCCAGCTCTGGCCGCGATCCTGGGAAGCTGCCGGCGTTGCTTTTTTGTTCTGCCGGGGGCGGAAATAACGGTGGAGGCCAACCCCGGCACGGTGGACAGGGCAAAACTCGCCGCGCTCCGGGAGGCGGGCGTGAACCGGTTGAGCCTTGGCGTGCAGGCCGTTCAGGAGCGGCTGCTCAAATTTTTAGGCCGGACGCATACTTTTGAGCAGGCCCGGGAAGCTGTGCGGATGGCCCGGGAAGCCGGGTTTATCAATCTAAATCTCGATTTAATCTTTGGCGTTCCCGGCCAGACGCTTGCAGATTGGGAGGAATGCTTAAAACGGATTCTGGACCTTAAGCCCAGCCACGTTTCCGCTTACGGTTTGCAGCTGGAAGAAGGCACCCCTTTATGGCGGGACGTGCAGGCCGGAAAGGTGGAACCTGTTGACGAAGAAGCCGAACTGGCCATGTTTGAGCTGGCGATCGAAATCTTAACCGCGGCCGGCCTGATCCATTACGAAATTTCCAATTTTGCCGTACCGGCCGGCCAGTGCCGGCATAATTTGCGCTACTGGCAAAACCTCCCCTATCTGGGCCTCGGCCCGGCGGCCCATTCTTTTGACGGCTGGAGCCGGTGCAGCAACGAAACTTCGGTCGAAAAATACGCTGCCCGTCTGGAAGCAGGGGAATTGCCGGTTGCCGGACGGGAAAAACTAACCAGGCAAACCTTGCTGGCGGAAACTGTTTTTTTAGGGTTGCGCCTGCGGGAGGGTCTTGATTTAAAAGCTTTTGCCGGCCGCTTCGGGCAGGCCGTCGAAGAAGTTTACCGCGCCGAGCTGGACCGTTTGCTGCAGTTAAATTTGATTGAAATAAAAAACAATTTCTTGCGCCTTACCCCCCGGGCACTGCCGGTGGCTAACCAGGTGTTTGCCAGCTTTGTCTAGACCTTGACAAATGTCTGCGGGAGTGCTATGTTTTAACTGAGGGGTTTAGCACTCAATGAAGTAGAGTGCTAACAAAAGGAGGTGGCGCCGGATGGAACTGAATGCCCGCCAGCAGCAAATTCTTTTGGCCATTATTAACGAGTATATCGATACCGCGGAACCGGTTGGTTCGCGGACTATCGCCAGAAAGTATAGACTGGGGGTCAGTCCGGCCACCATCCGGAACGAAATGGCGGATCTGGAAGAAATGGGATTTATTGAGCAGCCGCATACCTCCGCCGGCCGGATTCCTTCCGAACGGGGTTACCGGTATTATGTAGACTACCTGATGCAAAAATACAAGCTGTCGCCGGAAGAAGAAGACCTGATCAGGCAGGAGTACACGCGCAAAGTCAGGGATATCGGCCTTCTTCTTCAGCGCACCGGTCAGCTTTTATCCCAGCTGACCCAGTGTGCGGCGGTGGTGCAGTCGCCGAAAATCGAGGCCGGGTCGTACAAACACATCCAGTTAATCGAGATGGGTGCGGGGCGTGCCCTGCTGATGCTGGTCATGGATAACGGATTGATCCAGCACCAGCTGATCGATATTCCCGCCACCATTACAGCCGGCGATCTGGCGACCATCTCGAGCGTATTAAACGCCAAGCTCAGCGGTCATACCGTCGAAACGATCAGGTTTACCTTAATCAAAGAAATTTACCTGGAGTTAACCAGGCACCGGCGCGTTCTGGACCTGGTTCTGGAGGTTTTGCGCTCCAGTCTGGTTCCCGGCGCCGAAGACAGGATTTATCTGGGCGGACTGTTTTATATTTTAAACCAGCCGGAGTTTCATAATATTGAAAAAGTGAAAACGCTGTTGAGCCTTTTAGAGCAGGAAAGCCTGCTGGCAAACCTGCTGGCGCAGATCAGCAAACCCGGGGTAAATGTCCGCATCGGCGGCGAGATCAGCTGCCAGGCCATCCAGGACTGCAGCATGGTCATCGCGACGTACGGAGTGGGCGGCCAGCCCGCCGGCTCCCTGGGGGTGCTGGGGCCCATCCGGATGGATTACGCCAAGGTCATCAGTATCGTCGATTACCTGACCGAGAATCTCTCACTTGCTTTGGAGCGGATCTTTAAAGGTGGAGGGAGCCGGATTTGACGTTGAAGCAGCAGGCCAGCGGCGGTGCCGAAGTGAACGAACGCCTGGCTGCTCTGGTGAACAACGCCAACGCCGTCCGGGCTATTGCCGCGGCGGTGGAAAGCACCCTGGGTCCCAAAGGTCTGGATACCATGCTGGTGGACCGCTTCGGGGAAGTGATCATTACCAATGACGGCGTAACCATTCTGACCGAAATGGAGGCCAACCACCCGGCGGCCCGGATGCTGATCAACATCGCCAAAGCGCAGCAGGAGGAGGTTGGCGACGGGACCACCACGGCCACCGTCATGGCCGGGGCGATGGTGGGGACCGGGGTGGAGCTGGTGTCCCGGGGGGTGCCCGTCGCCAGGGTGATCGAAGGTCTGCGCGCCGGTTTAAAAAAAGGACTGGAATTAATGCAGAAAAAGGCCCGCCCCCTGGCCGGGCTGGATGATCCCGCGGTGCCCCGGGTGGCCCTGGTGGCCGGCCGGGGCCGCGAGGACATCGCCGATCTGGTGGTCCGGGCGGCGCGTCTGATTGGCGAAGAAAAATTAAAGGAACCGGCCTTTAAGTTTGCCGAAATCATCACTGCCCGGGAAGGGGCCGAAAACCAGGTTTTTTCCGGCGTGATCATCACCAAAGAGCGCTTGAACCGCCAGATGCCCCGCGAACTGGAAAACGTGCCGGTGCTGGTCATCGACGACGCCCTGGAGCCGGAAGAAATTGAAGATGAAGCCCTCTCCACCGAATCGGGATTTGCACGCTATCTGGAGCTGCAGAACCAGTTCCGGGAGAACGTCCGGAAGATTATTGCGCTAGGGGCCGGGCTGGTCCTGGTCGACCGCGGAGTCAGCGACCTGGCCGAAGAAATGCTCACCGATGCGGGCGTGATGGTCGTCCAGCGGGTGCGGGCGCGGGAATTGCGAAAAGCGGCCGAACACACCGGCGCGCGCATGCTCAAGCGAACGGGCTTAAAAAAAGATCTGGAACAGCTTAAAGCATATCTGGGGCACGCCCGCCGGGTTTTTAACGACGAAAAACTGGAGCAGGTCTGGATCTGTGAAGGGGCCGGCAAGCCCATGGCCACGGTGGTGGTGGGCGCATCCACCCGGGAAGTGGTCGGCGAGCGCGAGCGCATTGCCCGGGACGCGGCAGCCGCTGTCCAGGCGGCACTGCGCGGGGGCATTGTGCCCGGCGGCGGCGCCCTGGAGGTGGCCGTGGCCCGCGAAGTGGAAAAGCTGCGCGCCGGGATGCGCGGGATGGCCGCCTACGGCGTGGATTGCGTGGTGGAAGCCCTCAAGCGCCCTCTGGCCCAGATTGTGACCAACGCCGGCTTTAATGCCCTGGAGAAAATCGGCGACGTGATTGCCGCCCAGGCGGAAAGCAATAACGATGCCCTGGCCGTCGACTGCGACACGGGCGAGATCTGCGACATGTACCAGGCGGGGGTGGTCGATCCCCTGCCGGTCAAAACCTGCGCCTTCAAGGCGGCAGGCGAAGTGGCCGAGGCTATCTTACGGATAGACACGATTATCAAGAAGAAAGAAGAAAAGGGCAGCGAAGGGAAAGACGCGGAGGTAAAAATTTAGGGGATGAAGTTTTCCAGGCACAAAGGCACAAAGGCACAGAGGGTAGTACCTGATGGTGAGGTGAAGCAGGTGGGTGACCATCTGAATAAAGAAGATATGAATAATCAAGAAGATATGAATCCAGAGGTTCTCGCGGAAAATAACAACAGCGCGCCGCCGCAAGATAAACAACCGGGCCCTGCCCGGCAAAAAACTGCCGCGGAGGAAACTTCCCGGCAAATTTCTCCGGATATACCGGAAGAAGAACAAAAAGCGCAACCGCCTGAAGAAGAACAGCCGGCCGCCAACCAGGCTGAAGAACTGGCGGCCAGGGTGGCCGAACTGGAAGGCCGCCTGGGTGAGGCCGAAGCCCGCGCCCGGGAAAACTGGGACCGCCTGGTCAGGCTGCAGGCGGACTTCGAAAATTACCGCAAGCGCACTTTAAGGGAGAGGGAAGATTTGTTAAAGTATGCCGGTGAGCAGTTGATTACCGAATTGCTGCCGGTGCTGGACAACTTTGAGCGGGCGCTGGCCGCCGGGCGGGAGAACAAGGATGGATTTTACGAAGGCGTGGAGATGATTTACCGGCAGCTCGGCGACCTGCTAAAGGCCCAGGGGCTGGCGCCGGTTCCCGCCCTGGGCGAAAAGTTCGATCCCGGCCGGCACGAGGCCGTGGCCTGGGAGGAAACCGACGAGGAAAGCCAGGACAATATTATTATCAAAGAGTTCCGGAAAGGATATTACCTGAAAGAAAAGGTTATCCGGCCGGCCATGGTTGTTGTGGCGCGCGCAAAACAAAACGAAGAGGTGAAGAAATAGATGGCGAAGGTTATCGGCATTGATCTGGGCACAACGAACTCTTGCGTGGCTGTAATGGAAGGCGGCGA
>DAISHP010000052.1:0-8649 GCA_036822475.1 Bacillota bacterium | reverse complement strand
CGGCCTGGAAGGCCTATAAGCAGAAACTGGTCCAGTACCAACGGCAGCAGATGGAGCCTGCAGAAGAAGGCATGCCGTCCAAGCCGGGCGAGGTTTTTACCCTTGCCGGCAGCCGGGGTCTGGCCGCTGCTCTCGAAAACCCCAAGGCCTATACGCCGCCAAAAGACGACCGGCAGGCGGTCCGGCCCGCTCTCTTGAACCTCTCCGTTTCCAGCCTGGTGGACGAAATCGTTTTTGATGCTT
This sequence comes from Bacillota bacterium, assembly GCA_036822475.1. Classification (GTDB taxonomy): domain Bacteria; phylum Bacillota; class Desulfotomaculia; order Desulfotomaculales; family Nap2-2B; genus JAIMBK01. The sequence goes on along the minus strand of DAISHP010000052.1, from coordinate 8,406 downwards.
ATAACGGCGGGAAAGGGGCGGTGCCGGGCACAGTCTCTATCGTTGACGAAACAGGGAAAAGCGTAGGCACTTTCCAAGCTTGCGGCGTCACCGCCGGGGGTGCGGCCAATGCCCTGTGGGTGGTGCGCCCGGACGTGGTGCTGAAACCGGGGACCTACAAGCTGGTCCCTGCAAACGTTTCGGCGGTAACCGGCGACAGCGAGGGGAATCCGGTGTTTGCCGCTACGATAGCCCCCATGCCGCCGCGGCGGTTTGATTTCACCGGCACTTACTCTATAAACCTTGACGTGGTCAAAACCAGCACCCTGATGGGGCCCACCCGCGAGACCAAACCCAGTTTCACCCTGCGGGATTACGAACTCACCGTCCTCGACCAAGGCGATTCCCTACAGATTATCGGCCGCTACGAAGATGTGCCTTTTTCTCTGGAGGCCCGGGTCGAGCGGCGCGAGGAGAACAGGCTGGAAGCCGTCCTGGCGGGCTCAACCTGGCTGGGGCCCCTTCCCGAAAGTATAAGGAAATTGAATCAATCCCTACCCAGTGCCTTTAAAGTGCGTTTGCCCGAGCCGGCCGAAGTTTCGGCCAGCGTGCGCCTTACCCTGGAAAAGCCGCCGGGGCTATCTCCGGCCCTTAAGGCTGCCGGTAAAGGAACCTACCGGAGGCCCTATGTGCCCGGCAAGGGGGCAGACTTCAACACCTATAACATCAGCGCCGAAGGTCGCATGGTTAAGCGGGAATTGCCGGCTTTTGTCGTGGCCGCCCTGTCCCGGCGCCTCGGTTCCGCAGGGAATATCCCCGGCCCCGACACTCCCTTCCAAGCCGCGGCAGGAATGCTTTTTCCGCCCCTCTTTGCCGTACTCGGCCAGATCGTAGAGAATTATTACCGCCGCAAGGTGGAAGAAGCCATGGCGGCTTTCGAAAAACTAAAACAGGAAGATCCCACTGCAGCCGCCCTTTTGGTGTGGGCCGAAGCTGTGCCTGATGCTGCCGCAGACGGCGGCGGCAAAGGGGTCGCCGGCAGCGCGCAGGAGGGGGATGCAAGCTACGACGAGGATTACGACGAGGAGGTAGCAGCAGAGGGGGTAGATGAAGGGGTAGAGGATGAAGCCGCCGGGGAAGCAACGGGAGGGGACGAGGGCGCCGCATATCAAGAAATGCCACCGGACTCGGGCGCAAACTTCTTTGCCAGCGAGCGTGAGCGGCTCGTGGCGGAAAGGGATGAGTGGCTCCATAACCTGGAAGTTTTTAAAGAATCTGCGGATCCCGGCGACCCCCGGGCGCAAGAGCTTTTGCAGGAGTACGACCGGTACATCGGCTATCTCAACGAGCGCATCAACGAGCTGGATCAAACGGCTGCAGGGGAAGCCCGCACGTTGGTTCTCCCGGTGGACCACACCGGGCGCACAGCCGAGGTGACCTACGACCCGGTGACAGGCCAGTGGTATAATACCGAAACCGGCAACATCTTCGATATGGACAGGTACGAAAAAGACGTGTTGCCCAACCTTGAAAAAGACAGGGAGTTTATCGAAGCGCAGCGGCACAAGCTGGAAACCAGGGACACCGCCTTTGACCGGGCCATGGACCAACTCGTCAACGACCAGAAGGAACGCCAGCGCCTGCTGGGGCAACTGCAGAAGATAAGGAACCAGGCTTACGGCATCGAACCCCCTGCACCAGGGGTGGGAGACGTGGAAGCCCACATCGAAAGGCTCATAAACGACCTCAGCAATATGGAGATATCCACCAGTGAGCTACGCGACCGGGCCAGCCGGGTGGCCCGGGTGGTGACCGGGCGCCTCACCGGGCGCACCATGGACGAAGAGGAAGGCCGCAGGCTCGGCGAGCTTTACACATCCACAGCGAGCATCCTGGCCCACACCGCCGCCGAAAGCGGCCTGGACGTAGTGACCGGCAGGACCTGGGCCGGGATGGCCGGCCGCGTGACCCTGGCTGCCCTGACCGGTGGCTACAGCGAAATCCCCCTTTCCGTAGGCGAGGCCCTGCATGACATCAAAGAAAGCATTGAAGCCGGTGAGTCCGGCGCGCGGGCGACCCTGAAGGCTATGGGCAAATACGCGCTTGGTGAGCTGGCGGGCGCCTACGGCGAAGAGTTTTTAAAGCGCTCCGGCCTGCAGCTGAACCCGGAGGCGGTGGAAAAGCTGTCGAACAAGCTGAACACTCCGGTCGGCGAGCTGCTTTGGGGTAAAGAAGGGAAAGGAATCCTGGAGGGCACAGTGGAAAAGGCGGGCAAGGGTTTGGCCGGCTCTGCCGACAGCCTGGCCCGCAACGCCTCTGACAGTATTGATTACGTCAGGTACCGGGGCGAAGTGAGAGATACGGCGGAGATGATCGCCGGCAAGATCAGAGCCGGCAGCGAGCTTGATGTTGACGATCTTAGAAGGGTGCTACGCGATCCTAGCGTAACCCGTGAGCTGAAGGGCGCACCGGAAGAAGTGAAGCGGGCCTACCAGGATGCCTTGCAGAAAAACCTGTATGACCCGGCACTTAACAATACTAAGAGCAGGCTGAACGACGCGCTCAATGCCGACTCGGCCTTTAAGGCAAGGCTCGAAAAAGAATTCGGCCCGGGGGCGCGGGTGGAGGTGGAGATCGACACCATCCGCACTCCAGGCACCGCCGGGGAAGGAACCCGGCTTAACGCCGACAACGACCTGACCGGCAGGCTCAAGATCACCGATGCCAGCGGCAATACCTTCCACCGCGAGCTGCCGGCGGAGGAACTCGCCGGGGTCTACCATGAGGAGTTTGCCAAAGCAGCGGGTATGATAGACGAACACGGCAATTTCAACGTGGCGAAAGCCCAGGCCGAGATGCCGGACGTAAACTGGCATCAGTTGACTAGGGAACAACAGTTAGAAACATTTGCCAAATTGCACAACCAGGAAGTGACCGATGTCTTCTCACCTGAGGCAGCGGTAGATTTCAATAAGTGGGCGGAACACTCGCTACGTAAGGACCTGCCGGGGGGAACCAGCGCCGTCGATCTCCTGAAGGCAGGCGATCCGACCGCTCGGCTGGCTGATCCCCAGGGGCTGGCCATGATGGAAACCTACAAGATACAAGAATTCTTCAACCGCGGCGGGCTGGCCAACCAGACCGAAGCCTACGAGCAACTGGCCAAGATGGGCAAGCTAACCGGCGATTTGACCGAAGCTTACCGCAAGCTGGGGTTCCCGGTTCAGGATATGCCCGAAAATATGGCCAAGGCCCTGGAAATCGTCTCCAACCGCAATCTGTCGCCCGGCGCCAGGACCCTGGGCCTTAGGGAGCTGGGTTTTGACGGTCCCGTAGACCTGGCCAACAAGCTGGCCGGGCACATCGAAGGACTGCAGAAGCTGGGTACGGAACTGGGTTCGGGGGCGGCCCGCGGCACCGGCGCCGGGACTTCAGAACGGACGGTACGGGCCGTGATCGCGGCTGTAGTGAAGTCACACTTGAAAGGTTAACCAGTAAGAAGGAGGAACGGATAAGATGTTAAACGATAACCGCCTTAATGTAGTCAGCAGAACGCCGGTCTTTCGCCTCGGCAGCGGCGACCTTTACCGGCTGGCCCGGTACCATTACCGGCTGACTCCCAATCCCCTTTCACCTTTTGTGGGCCAGCCGGAAGACGGCGACAAACTCTCGCCGGAGGCGGCTGCACTGGCTTCCGATCCGGACTTAAAGCGCATCGCCTCGGTTTTGGCTGCGCCTGACTTAAAGGTTCTGTTTCGCAAAGGAGGCATGGCTAAAACCCCGGAAGGTTTCAGCGCCTACGGCAAGCGGGAAGGAAAAGAGACAATCGTAGTCAGCCTCCACCAGGCCGGCGGTCTTGTCGAGGCCCTGTACTTCGACAGCCTTGCCGGCTATTGCGCTTACATCACGTCCCTGCACGCGACGCCGGTGCTGGCACCTTCCCCTAACCTCATCAAGCCGGAGGTTTCACTAGAGGTCATGCTGCTCGTGCTGGCCCTTATCGATTGCTACCGCCGTGCCTACCTGCATGGTATGCTGAGCGGTGATCCGGTGCCGGTAGAAGCAATTTATGAAGACGAATTCCTGGCGGTATTCGAGTACGAACTGAAAAGCCCGGACATAAGGTGGCTTTTACCCTCGTTTTTGCGGCTGGTGCCTGGCCTTGCCGAAACACCCCTCGAATTTACGGGGGAACAGATGGACGTGGTGCGGGCCCTCGGCTTCTGCACCCGCGCCGCCAGTCCTGAGAAAAACCAGGCGGTGTACCTTTTCGGCCCCCCGCTCAAGTACCTGGGCCTGGAGTTTACGGTGTTCTGGAATGCCGCCGTGGGCTTCGAGGTTTCCGTCCTCGGCCGCAAATCCGGAAAAGTAGAAAGCGCCGGCCGTTACTTCCTGGCCCCCACCGCCGAAGCCAACCACCTCATTGCTATAAAGAAGAGAGACGACGGCAGCACCTGCACCCACCAGAGTCTTACCTTCGCCGGAACGGTTGCGGAGCTGGAAGGGTTGCTGCAGGAGCACCTGAATGGGGCGTCAGGCGAGTCTACCGCGACGGCAAAAAAAGGTGGGAACTAGGCAGCGAGTAGCTGCTTGTAAGGTCAAAATCGGTACGGGAGCCGTCCCTTATACGCTGGCGGCCCGCCGGGTAGGGGTGGCCCCGGCCGTGCTTAAGAGGACTTATAAAAGATAGTAAAAAGGAGTGGGAAAAATGAAAAGAGCCAGTTTTATTTTGAGCCTGCTGACGATCCTTATTTCCCTGTTCCTGGTGGGGTGTGGCGGTGATGAAAAGAAAAAAGCACCGGTTACCTCTTCCTTGCCTGCCAAGCAGGAAGCACCTAGGGCTCTTTCCCTAACGAAGGAAGGCCTCTACCAGCTGAGTATCGAGAACTTTCCTTCTTATACAGCGGGGGTGGGTTGGGGAAAGGCAAACATGCCAATCAATATCAAAGAGTGTTTAGAAGTAAGAAATGGCACTATTAAAGAAGGTCCGGGCCTTGGTGTTTGGGAAATAAAGGTGTTATCGGCAAACCGTGACGGGCAAGGCAAACTAAAAATAGAGATAGAGTTGACCCGGGAGGGAAAGTATGACAACGGTAAGCCCCACTTCAAAGAATTTATCAGGGGAACTATCACAGAAGATCATGGTGATAGCTGGATAATTTACGGAAAGCTGACCGGGAACATAAGGTTAACATCTTTTAAGTATGATGGCAGCCTTGAATACGATGTGAACAAGGATTTCACCAGCCCTGTAACGTTATCCAACGCTACGTGACCAAAACCGTGAGTGGCAGGCAAGAATTAACCGTTTAATAATGAAACTGCATTAAATGATTAAAGATGTAAGAACAGCGGTATTATGTCAAGCAGGTAACCGGAAATTTTAAGAAATCTATTGCTACCACGATGGAGGATTAGAGTATGAAAAAAATCTTTTTTGTTCTGTCAATGTTGTTTCTGATTGCTCCTTTTTTGCTAGTAGGGTGTAACAATAAGACGAAAGAGGAAAGCGTAACAGCGACGGATCAGCTCCAGGACGTCTACGAAGCTTATGGTCTAAAAAGAGGCGATCTAAGCATTAGGGAGAAATTTTTTGACAATCCTCCAAGAATTATTCAATTGAAGCCAATTAAATTACAGTGGGTTCCTTTTCAAATGCAGCTTGATATGGAACCTATTACTATTGAAAGGGGAAAAGAAGCAAGGTTCAATTTATCTGTGCAAGGTATCGAAGGTACCGGCAAGGTGGTCATCAATTCTGATATTGCCCTTAAGTACCGTGATCAAAAGGCTGGCTCAGGACTTTTTAACGTAGAACACACTACGGAGTTAAAATATTATGTTAGTGACAGAGATGTCAAGGACGAGCTGCAATTAGCAGAGAAGGCTGAGAAAACTCGCGGCGCTTATGCTATCGGTCCTAACGAAGCTGGTGACTTTGTCCTGGTAATTGCCCTCGGAAAGGAAGGTGGCGTCGGCAATTTAGGTGAAGTAATATGTGAGGTTACAGGCGTTCGGATTAGGTAGGTGATTAGGGGGTGATCAGGGGACGGTTCTCTCATCCGGACCCCTGGTACCCCAACCGAAGGAATCAGGTTCAACGCTAACAACGACCTTTCTGCGAGAATCAAAATTACCGACGCCAATTACCGGGGAGCCAGCCGGCGCTCCACGCCATTTGCTGGCGCTACCTGCCAGCCAGCCGGCCTGGTCTCCGGATGACCGGTGGTTCGCCTTTATCAGTCCACATGGGCTGGGCGCGATTGACGCCGAAGGGATAACTATGGCCCTTCTCACCCAGGAGTCCGGCCAGTACCCTGCCTGGTACCCCTAGAATTGGGAAAAGGGGGCTTAACGACGTAGATCCCGTAGGGCGGGCAAATCCGCCCCAGGGTTTGCTGGCAGCCTTTGGTGTCACCCATAAAGATGGCGGGAGTAGCGCACAGGTGTGCTAGATCAGGTGGATCAATTCGTGATTATCGTGATGAATGACTGAATAAGTGGTTTGATTATGTCTGATGTGAAGGGGTGGTGCCGCTTGAGTGGAGATTTAAAAGTAAAGAAGGCCTCAGGGAAACCGGGATGCCGCCCGGCGTGCGGCGTACCTTTAGAGGAAAACGACATTTTTTGCAGTGAGTGCGGCTACCGACTCACGGAAAAAGAGGGAGAAGATACACCCCCCAAGCTGTCCTGGGAAAAGAAAATAAATCTGTTTACCGACAAGCACGTGTTCAGGGGTCTGGCCCTGGCGCTGGGCGGCGGAGTAGGCTCTGTCTTCCTCTTGCTGCTTATCCTGAGCCTGGCAGACGGCACCTTTGATTGGGCTTTTTTCCGTACATTGTTGCTTATTGTAGTGGCTTTGTTTGGGATACTTGTTGTGCTTATCCTCATGGAGATGCTAGTCTTGGGCAGCTGGCGTTACCCGTACAGGTTTACCGTGGATAAAGACGGTGTTTTACTGGAAACGGCACCAGGACAGCGCAGGAAGAACACCGTTTTAAACTCCCTGTTGTTTGTCTTGGGCCTGTTAAAGGGAAAACCCGGCGCAATGGGTGCGGCGGTCCTAGCGCAGAGCCGGCAAAGCGAGTTCTTGAAGTGGGAGGATATTCGCCGCGTCGAGCCTGACCCCCGGGGCCGGGCGATTGTTTTAAAATTTTCCCGCGGTCGCACCTCCGTCCTCTGGTGCCCGCCCGAAAGATACGAAGAGATTCTGTGCGCGGTGCTGGCCTGGCACAAGAAGACGCCTTTAGGCCGGAAAAACACGTAACACGGGCGGAGACTGCTGCTATCCTGGCGCGTACCCTGAAGCTTGAACCCGGCGACGAGCATGAACTGCACTTTGAGGACAACGCGAAGATTCCAGCTTGGGCCAGGGGTGCGGTGGCAGCAGCAGCGAAGGAAGGTCTGGTAAGGTGGTACCCGCAGTCCGGCGGCGGTCTTAACTTTGAGGCCGAACGGCCTGTCACCCAGGCTGAATTAGCGGTGCTGGCTGCCCGGATTATCGAGAAAAAGCTCGGGCCCGTGTCTGGTGCGCCTCTACTGTTTTCCGACGCCGGCGATATCCCGGCTTGGGCGAGGGAGGCCTTCGGTCTGGTTGTGGCAGAAGGGATCATTGGCGGGTATCCCGATAAAACTTTTCGTGCCCGCAATTACGTTACCCGGGCGGAAGCAGCGGCGGTGATACTCCGCCTCCTTGACTCCCTGCAGACAGGTGGACGTTAAAGGCGCTTACAGCACCGGTGACGGCAACACGGTCTCGATTTGCTGCCTTGTTTTGGATGTCTGAGGCTGCTTTAGGGTCTTATGGGCCGTAGGCGCAGCGGTTCCCTTTAGATCATCCTTGCGAGAACGGCAGCGAAGAAGGACGTTGGGTGAGTAAACTGTTAACCTTGCTTTGGGAAGAGCCCCGAAAGGGGTTTATTTTTTTGTGGTATAATGGTTTGAGAAAATTCCGGGCGAGAGTGGTAAGGTGTCCGCTTTTAAATTGATTTCGCCCTTTAAGCCGGCGGGGGACCAGCCGCAGGCGATTGAAAAGTTGGTGGCCGGGATCGAGAAAGGCTACCGGATGCAGACGCTTTTGGGCGTGACCGGCTCGGGGAAAACCTTTACGATGGCCAACGTGATCGCGCGGGTGGGGCGGCCGACGCTGGTGCTGGCGCCGAATAAGACGCTGGCGGCACAGCTCTGCAGCGAGTTCAAGGAGTTTTTCCCCGAAAACGCGGTGGAGTACTTTGTTAGCTACTACGACTATTACCAGCCGGAGGCCTACCTGCCGCAGGCCGACCTTTATATCGAGAAGGATGCGCTGATCAACGACGAGATTGACAAACTGCGGCACGCGGCGACGGCGGCGGTCTTAGAGCGGCGGGACGTGATCATCGTAGCGAGCGTCTCTTGCCTCTACAGCCTCGGCAACCCGGTTGATTA
>DAISHP010000051.1:0-8767 GCA_036822475.1 Bacillota bacterium | reverse complement strand
AAAAGGCGGTTGTGCGCCCCGGATAAGCAACTCAGTCCGACCACGTCCACATCTTCCTGAATGGCGGTCTGCACTATCTTTTCCGGGGTTTGCCGCAGTCCCGTGTAAATTACCTCCATGCCTTCATCCCTTAAACCCAGAGCCACAACCTTCGCGCCCCGGTCATGCCCGTCCAAACCCGGTTTGGCCACCAGCACCTTGATCGGTCTCTTCTCTTCCAAGATCAGTACCCCCCATCCAGAATACATTTAAGCAACAAAACCATATTGATCTTTTAATAAGAGGGCGGCTAAAACATAGACATCTCCTGGTACTCTCCGAAAACTTCCCTTAATACATCGCACATTTCCTGCAGCGTAACATATGCCTTGGCACATTCGATAAAGTGCGGAATAAGATTTTCTTCTTCTTTTTCCGCGGCAGCCTTTAAGTTACGCAACAGTTCTGCCACGTACCGGTTATCCCGGGAGTTTTTCAGCCGGGTCAGGTTGGCTATCTGCTGTTCCTCCGCCTGCTCCCTCTTCTGCTCGTCGTAAGGGTGCGGAACCACCTTGCTGGTGGTTACCTCCAGCTCGTTCTCACCCGTGAAGCAGTTTACCCCGACAATCAGTTCCTCGCCCGTTTCAATCCTCTTCTGGCGTTCATGGGCGCTCCTGGCCACTTCGCGCTGCATGTAACCGCTTTCAATGGCAGCCACGGCTCCGCCCATATTTTCTATCTTTTCCAGCTCTTGCCAGGCTTCCTCCTCGATCTGATCGGTTAAATACTCAACGTAGTAAGAACCGGCTAGCGGATCGAACACATCACATAACTTTGCCTCGAACATCAGGATCTTGCTGGCGTCTTCGGACAGCTGAGAAGCCTCCAGGCTCCAGCCCAGCCCCAGGGGTTCATCGTAAGGAGGAAAGGCCAGCGGCGGGTATCCGCTGAGCGCGGAAGCAATGGCACCCACCACGGACCGGGTCAGGTTGTTGAGGGGGCGCTGGATGGTGGTGCTAGAGGGGCCGATGTGCGCGCCCAGCATCTGGCGGATGATCATGCTCCGGGGATTCTTGGCGTTGAACTTTTCTTTCAAAATCCTGGCCCACATTCGCCGGGCCGCCCGCTGGAAGGCAACCTCTTTAAAGAGCTCCATGCTGCCGCCGAAAGCATTAAAGGTAAACCTGGGCGCAAAGGAATCAATATCCAGCCCTGCTCTGACGCCCTCCTGCAGGTAGGCAATGCCAATGGCCATGCTGAAAGCAAGGTCTTGAGTGCGGGTAGCCCCGGCCTCCCTGATGTGATAGCCGCCAATGCTGCAAATGTTGACTTTGGGCATGTGCCTGGTCAGAAACACCACACTGTCCCTGAACATGCGCATGGACGGCCGCGGCGGAAAAATATATGTGCCCCGCGCCACAAATTCCTTCAGGATGTCATTTTGCGGAGTAGCCCGCAATTTATCCAGCGGAATACCCCTTTTTTCAGCCAGGGCGGCATAAAAGGCGATGATGATATTCGCCGGCCCGTTGATTGTAAAGTTTGAAGCAATTTTATCCAGATCCAGATTGCCGGTGTAACATTCATAGATCACCTCAAAGTCCCTCGAAGTGTCTATGGCAACACCCACCTTGCCGACTTCTCCCCGGACCATGGGGTTATCCGAGTCATAGCCGCACTGGGTGGGCAGATCCATGGCCAGGTTGGGCCCCCCGCGCAGGCCTTTGGTTTGCATCATCTTATAATAATCCCTGGTATCTTCAGGGGTCCCGTACCCGGAATAACGGGCCGCCCTTACCATCCCCTGACCCGCAGGCAACCCCCCCTTGGCGGCCAGGGTAGCCATCATAGCAAAAGGGAAAAAGGGGTATGAACCGGCGGTAAACGGATAGGCCCCCGGAAAGCCAACCTTCTCCAGGAAATCAAACCCTTCTAAATCCGCCGGGGTGTAAAACCCGGTGGGGCTCTCACTCAGGCCGAATCTTTTCAGGGCCGGTTCCACTACCTTTTCCTGCCACAACTTTCTTTTTTCCCTGATTTCTTTAATCTTTTCTGGATCAGACATTGTAGAACACCTCCACCGATTTTCCTGCTTTATCCTTAACAGGAATGCACAATGGACGACGGAATAGAATAAGTCGTCCATTAGCACACAACCCATATGAAACTGCCATCCTGGACCCAGCCCGGTCCGGGTCTCGGCAGTGCGGCCTACGCCCGGTGCACAGGCTGATTACTTCACCGCTGTCATTTAATTCCTCCGGAAAGCGCTGGCGTGGCGACGATACGTCAAATGTATTATTACCTCAAACCAAGTGACATCCTGGCAATGACCATTTTTTCCGCTTCCTTGGCTCCTTCATAGATTTCCAGGATCTTGGCATCCCTGTAAAAACGCTGCACATCGTACTCGTCTATGTACCCATAGCCACCGTGCAGCTGCACGGCCTTGTCGGCCACCCAGACAGCGGTTTCCCCGGCAAAAAACTTGGCCATGGCGTTAAGACCAGCATCTACTTCGCCCTGGTCAATCTTCCAGGCCGCCTTATAAGTGATATTCCTGGCCAGTTCAACCCTTGTGGCCATCTCCGCCAGCTGGAACTGGACCGCCTGGTAAGAGGAAAGAGGGTTCCCAAATGTTTTTCTTTCCTGAACGTACTTAAGGGTTTTGTCCAGCGCGCCCTGGGCCAGGCCGACTCCCTGGGCGGCCACGCCGAGTCTGGTGGTGTTAAAGAACATCATCAGTTGATAAAACCCATTTCCTTCTTCACCAATTAAATTCTCCCGGGGAACCCGCACATCTTCAAAGACCAGTTCGGCCGTATCACTGGCCCTGATTCCCATTTTCCCGGTGATCTTGTTTCTGGTGAGGCCGCTCCTGTCCGCCTCCACCAGGATCAGACTGTGCCTTCTGGACCTGGACTTCTCCCCGGGATTGGTGACGCACAAAACCACCATAAAATCACAGATGGTGCCGTTGGTTATGAACATCTTGGTCCCGTTAATGACGTATTCATTTCCATCCTTTACCGCCGTAGTTTTTGTCGCTGCCACATCGGTGCCGGCGTCAGGTTCCGTATATGCTCCGGCAAAGATGGCCTTCCCGGCGGGGAGCAGGGGCAGGTATTTCTTTTTCTGCTCCTCGGTACCGAAAAGCAGGATGTTTTCTGCCCCAAAGGTTGCCGCCATGATTACCAGGGACAGACCAAGATCCACCCTGCACAGTTGTTCTGCAATCAAAATTTGGTCCAAAAACGACATTCCCGGACCACCATACTCTTCCGGGATGTAGGCCCCCACCAGACCTGTTTCACAACCTTTTTTCCACAGTTCCCGGGGATACCTTTCCTCCCTGTCGCATTCCTTGGCGATGGGCTCAAACTCGTTCAGCGCAAACTTATAGGCTGTGCTTTGCAGTATTTTCTGTTCCTCGGATAATTCGAAATTCATTGGGTTCCTCCTTATAAAACTTCATTAACTGCCAATTAATTAAGTGCCATTACCCTTCCGCCCGGCTTCCCATTTATCCATCTTCCGGATAGCCATAAATGATACGATCCATGCCTCTGCTATGAATCATCTTCAGCCGCCGGCCCGCACCCAGATCAATCACCTCCCCATCTCGTAGAGATACTAACCTTCCGGCCGAAAAGGGGGCGATCTCTCCATGTAAAGCAATCACCTTTTTCACTGAATACTGTTTAGTTAAAAACACCTTCCAAAATGTAAAAATATCAAAAGCAACATTAAAAAAAATTAGCAATTTTTATACCACCAAAATTAATAAAGCCGTATTCCATACGGTACCGGTACTTCAACACAGAACAATAATTGCACAACGGTTTCATTGTTGCACTGATGTTTCATAAATGGTATACTGTTTAATAGCAGGGATATTGTTGAAACAGTACTCTACATAAACTGTTTCTGTCATCCGGGCTTAACACACGGTCAAGAAAACTCCCCCTGTGTTTTGTCTCGGATCCGTAGGCAAGTTATTGATAATTTTAAACATAATTATTACTATAAGCTGCCAGGAGGGAATTTTTAGTAATGCGACCCAAAATTATCGTTATCGGTTATCCCATCTTGCACAGACTTGCCTTGAATATAGCGAAAAAATTAGAAGTTCTTAAGGGTATTAACATTGAAACCGAAATATACGATTCATTTTTAAATAATATTAACAATCCTGAATTTGTTAGATATGAACTTCCCAGGTTAACATCAGGGTCTGTGCTGGTGGCAACGGACAGGCGCGCAATGTTTTTATACGAAAATTATAATATTCCGTTGATACCTGTTAAATTCTCGGGCTATGCCCTTCTGGAAGCACTGAAAAAAGCACAAAAATACCTTGATAACAATGATGATGAGGTAGTGTTGTTGAATTATTACAAGGAAATGGAAGAGGTTGAAGAATACAAGGATCTTTTGAAGGTTAAAGTAAGGCAGGTTGTATTCAACAGTCACGAAGAAGCGGATGTTATATTCAGTGAATTAAAGAAGGCGGGGAAAAAAGTTGTCATTGGAGGGAGCAATGTTTTTGATACTGCCAAAAAATACGGGATAAAAGGCATTTTTATGTATACCCGTTCGGCAGTGGAAAAGGCTCTGGTTCACGCAGCGGAGATACTCCAGGCAGTACGAAAGGAAACCGAAAAAACAAAACAATTTGAAGCCATCATTGAACTCGTACGCAGCGGAATTATCTGTGTTGACAACAAATGGAAAATAACCGTCTTCAATAATGCCGCGGAAAAAATTCTTAAGATCAGCCCCGACAAAGCGATCAACAATTCTATCAAGGATGTCATTCCTTCAATGAATTTGCCCCAGAAACCTCATCAACTAACTGCCCAAATAAATAAGCTGGTATGTATAGGACAAACCAGTGTTATCCTGGATATCATACCCATCCTGATTAACGATAACTGCGCCGGAGCCGTATTTGCTATTCAGGATACCGTTACAATTCAAAAAAATGAACATGAAATCAGGCAGCAAATGCACCAGAGAAATCTGGTGGCGAATTATACCTTTGCCAATATTATAGGCGAAAGTCCGGCCATTCAATCCGCCATCTCTAAAGCCAAGTCTTTTGCAAAAACTGATTATACCATCCTGATTACCGGAGAGACAGGAACCGGAAAAGAGCTTTTTGCCCAAAGTATTCACAATTTCAGTTCAAGACGCGATAAACCGTTTGTAGTCATCAATTGTGCTGCATTACCAGAATCATTGTTGGAAAGCGAACTTTTCGGCTACGAACCAGGAGCCTTTACCGGCGCCCAAAAGGAAGGAAAGCCCGGGCTTTTTGAGCTTGCTCATACCGGTACCATTTTTTTAGACGAAGTGGGAGAATTAACCCCCTCCACTCAGGTCCGCTTGCTACGCGTATTACAGGAAAAAGAGGTAATGAGGGTAGGAGGCCGGAAAATTATTCCAGTTGACGTAAGAATAATAGCTGCCACCAACCGGAACCTCTGGAATGAAGTGAAAGCCGGAAAGTTCCGGCAAGATCTTTACTACAGGCTAAGTGTTCTCGAATTAAACATCCCCCCTCTTCGGGAGCGTAAAGAGGACATACCATGTTTAGTAAAGAGCATTCTTAGAGAACATATGCCAATAGTTGATAATTTTTTGAGTGAAAAGATCACATCTCTTGCCAAAGATTATCACTGGCCCGGCAATATCAGGGAATTGAAAAACATGCTGGAGTGCTTTGCGGTGCTTTCCAAAGGCAAGCCAAATAAAGAGGAAATCTTATACAATGTATTTTGGGATACTATTAAGAGCAAAAAAATCGATCTTCCGGAGGATGATAGTTCATTATCAACATTATCTGCGCTGCCGGTTATTGAACTACGCAATAAAATGAAAAAAATAGAATCCAATGAAATAAAGCGGATCCTTGAGAAAGTTAACGGAAATAAAACGGCAGCAGCCCGTATACTTGGAATCTCCCGCTCCACCTTGTGGCGAAAACTAAAACCGTGACATAATTTTTTAAAACCAATTTCAGGAACAACTTGGTTATTTTTACCAATCTTTTTCGGAAACAGTCCCGGAGGTAAACGCGGCCCTGAAGGAAGAATTTCCCTGCCAGGTGCCGAATTAAACATCAGCGCCAAGACCGTCGAGCGCGTCCTTTATGTTAAAATCCCGTAAACCCTTAATTTAAAAGGCTTTCCGAAAAACAAATGGTGCGCCTGGCAGGAATCGAACCTGCGCACCCGGCTCCGGAGGCCGGTGCTCTATCCACTGAGCTACAGGCGCAAAAGGGATTATCAAAAGCAATTAATATTATATCAAAAACCAGGAATAATGCAATAGCCGCCCGGAACCGTTTTTTCGGTAAGGTTAAATTTTCAGCCCGGCTTCCTTGATAAATTGTGAAAATTTTTAATGATAACCGGCGAATTCCCGGTACTCGTAACCGGGGGGCAAAAAATCACGGTGTTCTTCCCAACACAAAGGGGTCAGGTCGAGCCGCTGCTGGATTTCTTTCAGCGCGGCGGCCGAATGGCGCAGGGCTTCTTCTTCTCCGGCCGACATGGGCACGGGCAAAACGCGGACCCTGCCCCGCCGGTTGACGATGGAAGGAAGGCTTAAGCACACGTCACTGATCCCGTACTCCCCGTCAATTAAGCCGGAAACCGTCAAAATAGAGTTTTCGTCTCTTAAGATGCTTTCGCAAATTCGTTTTACGGCCAGGCCCACCGCGTAATAAGTGGCGCCCTTGCGGGCAATCACCTCATAGGCCGCTTCCCGTACCCGCCGGGTGATCCCTTCCTGATCCAGGCAGGGCACCCCGCGCTGGCAGCAGAAATCCTGTACCGAAAAACCGGCAATATTGGCCAGGCTCCAGAGGGGTACCTCGGTGTCCCCGTGTTCCCCGACGACGTAAGCGTGGATGTTTCTCGCCTCCACCCGGCAATGTTCGCTGATCAGGTAGCGGAAGCGGGAGCTGTCCAGCACGGTTCCGGAACCGATGACGCGGCTGGGGGGCAGCTCAGTTAAACGCAGGGCGGCGTAAGTCAACACATCCACGGGGTTGGTCACCATTAACAAAATCGTGTCGCTATTCCGGTCAATGCACCGGGGAAGCGCCTGCTTTAAGACCGCCAGGTTTTTAAAGACCAGGTCCAGCCGGGTTTCGCCGGGCTTTTGCGGCACGCCCGCGCTGAAGATGATGAGGTCTGCGTCCCGGCAGTCCTCGTACTCGCCGACGTAAATTTTAATCGGCTTGATGAAGGAAGCCCCGTGGGCCAGGTCCATGGCCTCCCCTTCCACCCTCTCCCGGTTGATGTCAACCAGGACCAGTTCGTCGATTAAACCGCTGATCATCATTGCGTAGGCACTGGAAGCGCCTACGGCCCCGACGCCGACGACGGCAATTTTTCTTTGATCGTCAAAAGGCACGGCCAACCCCTCTTTTTTCAGTATTTCCTTTAGTTTTTCCGGCTTCTCCGGAAATATTCCGACAAAAAGATAAGTAATGCTTGACCATGATTCGACAAGGATATATAGTAATTTTAGGAGAATCGCAGATATGGAAGACCGCCATGCCGCCAGCGGTGCCAGCAGATAGTGAAAAAGCGGGAATAATTTATCCAGGTGAGGCACAAAGATACAAGGAACAAAGAAAAAGATGCGGTATTTTTGCTTTTTGTACCTCTATGCCGGGGGAAACTTTCTATCTGTTATTTTTGAATGAAAATGAGGGCATAAGTTAATAAGTTCAGTGCCTGGCACTTAGGAGCAGGCCAGCACCAGCGGCACTGCTGGCATAACCGGACCTGTCCGGGGGCGGGAAAAAATGTTTAAAGGCAAACAAATCGCCATCCTCTGGGTCATTATCCTCTTCCTCGCGCTCTCCTTAACCGGCTGCCGCGCCTCTGCCGTCCCCGCCCCCGTTCAAAACTCGCCAAAGGGCAGCCCGCCCCCGGAAATAAATAAGCCGCCTGCGGACGTTCCCAAAGCTGGCCAGACCGAAAAAACGGACGCCGGAAACGAGAGCGGGAGCAGCCGGCCCGGCCCGGTCATTTCCCTTCCCGAAACCCGGGCGGGCGAAGCAACGGCGGGCCGGGTCTGTAAACCCGCTCCCGGACAGGCGAAATACGTTTACTTAACTTTTGACGACGGCCCAAACACCTTTTTCACCGGACAGGTTTTGGATATCCTGGCCAAACGGCACGTTAAGGCGTCCTTTATGGTGGTGGGCGTCAACGCCGAAAAAAATCCTGAACTGATTAAAAGAATGGCCGCCGAAGGCCACGCGGTGATCAACCATACGTACACCCACAACTATAAAAAAATTTATTCCTCGCCGGACGCCCTGGTTGTCGATCTCGAGCGGGCAAGCCAGGTTCTGGAAAAAATTCTCGGCCACCCCGTCAAAATTTTCCGGCCCCCCGGCGGGCCTGGCAATTTAACTGAACAATTTTACCAAAGGCTAAATGAAAAAGGTTACCAGTCAGTTGGCTGGAATATTACCGGTGCCGATTCCGACCCCAAAGGAGTGACCCCGGAGCAGGTATACGAAAATGTGGCCCGGGGCCTGGCCAGGGCGGAGAGAATGCGGCTTACCCCGATTATCCTGCTCCACGACGGAACGCAGATGGAGACTATCGAGGCCGCGCCCGACTCCCCTTTGGGAAGGTACATCCAAAACAGAAAAAGCGTCGTTGACGCTTTGCCCAAAATCATTGATCTGTTGGAGTCCAAAGGATATACCTTTGCTGCGGTTGACGAGCACACCCCGCCCCCCTGGCAGCCCGCCGCC
>DAISHP010000050.1:0-8835 GCA_036822475.1 Bacillota bacterium | reverse complement strand
GGAAAGGATAGAAAAAAATACCGTTTTGCTGGAAGTGGAAGTAGACGCCGAGCGTTTTTCCAGGGCTCTCGACCAGGCTTACCGGAAGCTGGTCAAGAAAGTGAACGTGCCCGGTTTCCGGCGAGGCAAGGCTCCCCGTTTTCTTTTAGAAAGGCAGATCGGCAAGCAGGCCCTGGTGGACGAAGCCGTAGAGTTGATTATCCCGGAAGCCTACCTGCAGGCGGTGGACGATACCGGCATCGAACCGGTCAGCCAGCCTGAACTGGAGCTTGTTCAGGTGGAAGAGGGCAAGCCGGTGGTTTTTAAAGCCAAAGTGGTCGTCAAACCCGAGGTGGAACTGGGGCAGTACACGGAGCTGGAGGTTGCTGGACCGGCGGTGGAGGTTACCGCCGAAGATGTGCAAAAGGAACTGGAACGTCTGCAGAACCGGCACGCAAAGCTGATCACCCTCGAGGAAGGGAAAGTGGAGAAAGGAGATCTGGTGACGATCGATTATCAGGGCCGGGTGGACGGCCAGCCTTTTGAAGGCGGCCAGGATACCGGTACTACTTTTGAGGTGGGTAGCGGGGTCTTTTTCCCGGGCGTGGAGGACGGATTAACCGGAATGGCGCTGGGTGAAACGAAGGACATCTCCACCCGGTTTCCCGCCGATTATCCCCGGGAAGATCTGGCCGGGAAAGAGGCTATCTTTACCGTTACAGTAAAGGAAATCAAGCGCAAGGAGCTTTCCCCGCTGGATGACGAGTTTGCCAAAGACATCAGTGAATTTGATACCCTGGAGGAATTAAAAGCCGACCTGGCGAATAAATTAAAAAAAGTCGCCGAGGAAAAGGCCCGGAACGAAATCCGCCGGGCCGTACTGGAGAAAGCGGTGCAAAATGCCCAGGTGGAGATCCCGCCGGAGATGATTGAAAACAAGGTGGAAGAAATGGTCCGCGAAACCGAACAGAGCCTGCGTACCCAGGGGGTTCCCCTGGAAGGTTACCTGCGGTACCTGGGCATCAGCCTGGCCGAAATGAGGGAGCAATTCCGGCCCGAAGCCGAAAAAAACTTGAAAAGAACTTTGGTACTGGAAGCTATTGCCAGGCAAGAAAACCTTAGTCCGTCGGAAGAAGAAATCCAGACCGAGATCGAGGCCATCAGCAAGCAGGTAAACCAGGACGCCGACGTCGTTCGAAAGGCGCTGGAGGCCCAGGGGCAGTTTGCCGGTCTGACGAAAAGATTGCAAATGAATAAAGCCCTGCAATTTTTAGTGGACAAAGCAAAGATTATAGAGGATAATAGAAGTAAAGAAGCCGAAGACAAAAGCAAAGATATAAACCAGGAGGTTGGGCAGGACAGCGAAGGAAAGCAGGAGGTCCCTAACCCCTAATTCCTAAGAAAGGGTGATGTTATGTCGACTTTAGTGCCGTTTGTAATTGAAACAACAAACCGCGGCGAGCGGGCTTACGATATATACTCGCGCCTTTTAAAGGACCGGATTATCTTTCTTGGCGGCCCCATTGACGATTACGTGGCCAACCTGGCCATCGCCCAGATGCTTTTCCTGGAAGCCGAGGACCCGGAAAAAGACATCCATCTCTACATCAACTCTCCGGGCGGGATCGTCACGGCCGGGATGGCCATCTACGATACAATGCAGTACGTCAAGCCGCCTGTGTCCACCATCTGCCTGGGCCAGGCGGCCAGTATGGCTTCCTTTTTGCTGGCGGCCGGGGCCAAAGGGAAACGTTACGCGCTTCCTTACACCCGGATTATGCTGCACCAGCCTTTAGGCGGGGTGCAGGGACAGGCGACGGACATTGATATTCACGCCCGCGAGATTTTGCGCTTAAGAGACATCATCAACGAGCTTCTCGCCAGGCATACCGGCCAGCCCAAGGAAAAAATCGCTCGCGATACCGAGCGGGACTTTTTTATGTCGGCTGCGGAAGCCAAAGAATACGGGATTATCGACGAGGTGTTCACCGCTCGTAAGTAGTAAGCTAAAAAAGAGGTGGGTAGAAATGTTTAACGAAAAGGGTCAGTTAAAATGCTCCTTTTGCGGCAAATCACAGGATCAGGTCAAGAAGCTGGTCGCCGGGCCGGGGGTTTACATTTGCGACGAATGTATTGAGCTCTGCAACGAAATTATTGAAGAAGAATTAAATGAAGATCTGGGCCTGGAAATAGGCGATATTCCCAAGCCCAGAGAAATTAAAGATATCCTGGATCAGTACGTGATCGGGCAGGAGGAAGCAAAAAAGACTCTTGCCGTGGCAGTTTACAACCATTATAAAAGAATCAACCTGGGCGGCAAAATTGACGATGTGGAGCTGCAAAAAAGCAACATTGTGATGTTAGGACCTACCGGCTGCGGAAAGACATTGCTGGCGCAAACCCTGGCCAGGCTCTTAAATGTGCCCTTTGCCATCGCCGACGCCACCTCGCTTACGGAAGCCGGTTACGTTGGGGAAGATGTGGAAAATATCCTGTTGAAGCTGATTCAGGCGGCCGACTACGATGTGGAAAAGGCAGAGAAAGGGATCGTCTATATCGATGAGATCGATAAAATCGCCCGCAAATCGGAGAACCCCTCGATCACCCGGGATGTCTCCGGCGAGGGCGTCCAGCAGGCCTTGCTGAAGATTCTGGAGGGTACGGTGGCCAGCGTTCCGCCCCAGGGCGGCCGCAAGCACCCGCATCAGGAATTTATCCAGTTGGACACGACTAATATTCTCTTTCTTTGCGGAGGGGCTTTCGACGGCATCGAGAAGATCATTCAAAACCGGATCGGGAAAAAGGGAATTGGTTTCGGCGCTGAATTGAAACCGAAGCGCGAGCAAAAGATCGGAGAGATTTTAAGGCACATCATGCCGGAAGATCTTTTAAAGTACGGCCTGATTCCAGAATTTGTCGGCCGGCTGCCGATCATCGTGACCCTGGATGCTCTGGAAGAGGAAGCTCTGATCCGTATCTTGACCGAACCGAGAAACGCCCTGGTGAAGCAGTACCAGAAGCTTTTTGAGCTGGACGGGGTGGACCTGGAATTTCAGCCGGAAGCGCTGAAATGCATTGCCCAGGAGGCCTTGCGGCGCAACACCGGAGCCCGGGGCTTAAGAGCGATCCTGGAAGAAGTCATGCTGGATGTAATGTACGAAATCCCCTCCCGGGAGGACATTGCCAGGTGTATCATTACCAAAGACACCATCCTGAAAAGGGAAAAACCGCTGATGGTGGCCGTGGAGCGCAAAAAGCGGAAGAAAGAGGAGACGGCATAGGAGAAAGGCACTGAGGCACTAAGGCACATAGGCACAGAGGTACAAAGGCACGGAGAAAAAAGGGGATCAGGTTCGAAATCGATGCCAGGAACGGGGAAATATAAAGGGGAAGGGGAATAGGGATTCGGCGAAAAGGGCCGGGGTGAAAAACGGGGCGGGGAGTGGATATATGGGACACGGATTTGTTGATGTCTATTTAGAAGGGACGAAAGATCAAGAGAAAGTAACCATGCTGGTCGATACGGGGGCCACCCTGTCGGCAATTCCCGGGGATTTGGCGGACCGCCTGGGGGTGCCCAGGCTGGGGCCGAGAAGGGTCCAGCTCGCTGACGGCAAGAAGCTTACCGTGGAGGCCGGGGTGGTGCACGTAAAAATTAACGGCCGGGAAGCCCCGACGGCCGTTTTAATTTTGGGCAATGAACCTCTTTTGGGGGTAGAAACTTTGGAAACCCTTGGTTTAAAAGTAAATCCCCATACCCGGCAGCTTGAGCCGGCCAGGACTTTTGTCCTGAGGCTGAAGTAAATTAAAAATTTCCACAGGTTACCATATTTGAAAGCCGCCTGCTGTTTGTATGATCGGGTTTAGTTACCCGGTCTTTTTATTTTGCCCCTTTGTGCCTCCTTTTGTGCCTTAACCCCTTTTATTTTGTGCCCGGTTCAAGGTTTAGACCGGCACAATCAGGAAATAATAGATAATATAAATTCCTTGGCGCAATCAAGGGGGTTACCGGGGTGACTTGCCCTCTTCGAGGCAGGATAAATAAAAAAATTGAGGCACAGAGGCACAAAGGCACAAAAGACCCCCGCCGACAAATTAAAATCTTGCTTATTTTATTGTTCTTTATCGCTAAATCTTTTTTCTGAGGCAGGCATATTTTACTTTGTGCCTTTGTGCCTGTTGCCTTTGTGCCTGCTGTCTTTTAAGGAGGTACCCGCGTGATGGAGTTTCCCGCCGGGCTGACGGGTTTTGTTACCTTCGTCCAGGTTTTTTTCGGGGTGATCATCGGCCTTTATTTCTGGAACCTGCTGAAAACCCAGCAAGGGAGCAAAACGGTGGTGGAGCGGGAGTCGCATAAGGAATTAGAAAAGCTGCGGAAAATGCGCACCATTTCTTTAAGCGAACCGCTGTCGGAGAAAACGCGCCCCACCAAATTTGCGGAGATTGTCGGCCAGCAGGAAGGTTTAAAAGCCCTGCGCGCGGCGCTCTGCGGCCCGAACCCCCAGCACGTGATCGTTTACGGCCCGCCGGGGGTGGGGAAAACGGCCGCCGCCCGCCTGGTGCTGGAAGAGGCCAAACGCAGCCCCCATTCTCCTTTTAAAGAAGACGCCAAATTTATCGAAGTGGATGCGACCATTGTCCGCTTCGATGAAAGAGGGATCGCGGATCCTTTAATTGGAAGTGTCCACGATCCCATTTACCAGGGTGCGGGACCCCTGGGCATGGCGGGGATCCCCCAGCCCAAGCCCGGAGCAGTGACCAGGGCGCACGGCGGGATTCTTTTTATCGACGAAATCGGCGAACTGCACCCGATCCAGATGAATAAACTCCTGAAGGTGATGGAAGACCGGAAGGTGCTGCTGGAAAGCGCCTACTACAGCGCCGAAGACAGCAATATCCCCAGCCACATTCACGACATTTTTCAAAACGGGCTACCGGCGGACTTTCGCCTGGTCGGGGCGACCACCAGGACCCCGGAAGACATTCCGCCGGCCATCCGTTCCCGCTGCCTGGAGATCTTTTTCCGGCAGCTGCTGCCCGCAGAAATTGCCGTGATCGCCCGCAATGCGCTGGCCAAAATTAGTTTCACCATGGAAGAAGAAGGCCTGGAGGTCATTCAGAAATACGCCACCAACGGACGCGAAGCGGTCAACATGATTCAAATTGCCGCCGGGGTGGCCCTGACGGAAGGAAGGAGAAGGATCAGCCGCGCCGACGTGGAATGGGTGGTGAACAGCGGACAGTATTCCCCCCGCCCGGACAAAAAGATCGCCGCCAGCCCGCAGGTGGGGGTGGTCAACGGGCTGGCCGTGTATGGTCCGGGGATGGGCAGCCTGCTGGAAATCGAGGCAACCGCCCTGCCAGCGGGGCGCGGCCAGGGGAAAGTAACCATTACCGGCGTGGTCGAAGAGGAAGAGTTAGGCGGCCGGGGGCGCACCTTCCGCCGCAAAAGCATGGCCCGCGGGGCGGTGGAAAACGTGCTTACCGTTTTGCGGCGGATTACCGGCGTGGAGCCGCGGGACTACGATTTGCACATCAATTTTCCGGGGGGTGTTCCGGTCGACGGCCCTTCCGCCGGCGTGGCGGTTGCCGTGGCCGTTTATTCCGCCATTACCGGGATTGCGGTGGACAACAAAGTGGCCCTGACCGGGGAAATGTCCATCCGGGGCCTCGTCCTCCCCGTGGGCGGAATCGTGGCCAAAGTGGAGGCGGCCCGCTGCGCTGGGGCGGGGCGGGGTTTAATCCCGAAAGAAAACTTCCAGGAGCTCTTTGCCAAATTTGCCGACGTGGAGGTAATCTTCATCGAAAGGCTGGAAGAGGCGCTCACCTATTCGCTGGTGGAGGAACCGGAGTTAATCCGCAAGGCAAAAAGTCCCGAACACCGGGATATGTTGGCGGCGACCGGGCTGATGATCCCGCGCCAAACAATAACAGGAATTGGGAATTAGGAATTGGGAATTAAGAATAAAGTTTAACAGGCACAAAGGCACAAAGTAAAATCTCCCGAAAAATTCATCATCCGGCAGCTAAAACCTGGCTTTGTCCAGGTTTCTTCTTTTCTGGGACTTATTTCAGTGGCAGCCGGAGGCGGTTTATGTTAAAATAAAGAAGGCACGTCAGGGTGAAGGATCAGATACAATATAGAAGGAGGTGCAGCCATGGGTTCCCAGACCAGAGCTTTACCGTTACTGCCTTTAAGGGGCGTGCTCGTTTTTCCCTCCATGGTGATTCACCTGGACGTGGGCAGGGAAAAATCCATTCAGGCCGTGGAGTCGGCCATGATGGGCGAGCGCCTGATTTTTTTAACGACGCAAAGGGAAGCTCAAACCGACGATCCTCGGGAAGATGATATTTTTCTGACGGGTACCGTGGCTGAAGTGAAACAGCTTTTAAGATTGCCGGGGGGAACCATCCGCGTGCTGGTCGCGGGGGTGGCCCGGGGAAGGATCAGGAGATTTGTCAGGCTGACGCCTTTCTTTAAGGTGGAGGTCGAACAATATACCGATGATCCGGTCAAAACTCCCGAAGTAGAGGCTTTGATGCGGAACCTGATTTTCCAGTTTGAGCAATACATCAAGCTTTCCAAACGCGTCCCACCGGAGATGATCTCCTCCGTGGTAAATCTGGAAGAACCGGGGCGCCTTTGCGATACCATCGCTTCCCATCTGGCTTTGCGCATTGAGGAAAAGCAAGAGCTGCTGGAAGCCGTCGATCTTCTCGAGCGGATGGAAAAGTTGTCCGGCTTTTTGGTCAGAGAGCTGGAAATCGTGGAGCTGGAACGGAAAATCAACGTGCGCGTGCGCAAGCAAATGGAGAAAACCCAAAAGGAATATTACCTGCGTGAGCAGATCAAGGCCATCCAAAAAGAGTTGGGCGAGAAGGACGAAAGGGTGGCGGAAGCAGAGGAGTACCGCCAGAAGATCGCCGAGGCGAAACTGCCGAAAGAGGTTGAAGAGAAGGCTTTAAAAGAGGTTGAGCGGCTGGAGAAAATGCCCCCCCTGGCGGCGGAATCCACGGTGGTGCGCAACTATCTGGACTGGCTGATTGCTCTCCCCTGGAACAAGAGCACCCGGGACCGGCTGGATATTCAGTTGGCTGAACAAATACTTGACGAAGATCATTACGGGCTGAAAAACGTAAAGGAACGCATTCTGGAGTACCTGGCGATCAGAAAATTATCCAAAAAGTTGAAAGGCCCCATTTTGTGTTTTGTGGGGCCGCCCGGAGTGGGGAAGACCTCCCTGGGGAAATCCATCGCCCGGGCCCTGGAGCGCAAATTCGTGCGCATTTCCCTGGGGGGCGTGCGTGACGAAGCGGAAATCCGCGGGCACCGGCGTACATACGTGGGGGCTTTGCCGGGCAGGATAATTCACGGGATGCGCAACGCCGGCTCGAAAAACCCCGTTTTTTTGCTCGACGAGGTAGACAAAATGAGCATGGACTTCCGGGGGGACCCTTCCGCGGCTTTGCTGGAGGTGCTGGATCCCGAACAAAACAACAGTTTCAGCGACCACTACATCGAGATTCCTTTCGACCTTTCGAACGTGATGTTTATTACGACGGCGAACATCCAGCACAATATTCCGCGGCCGCTTTTGGACCGCATGGAAGTAATTACCATTTCCGGTTACACGGAAGAAGAGAAGGTGCAGATTGCCCTGCGCCACCTGCTGCCCAAGCAGTTGGCCCAGCACGGTTTGACGGCCGGGATGCTGGGCATTTCGGAGAACACAATCCGGAAAATCATCCGGGAGTACACCCGGGAGAGCGGCGTGCGCAACCTGGAGCGCGAACTGGCTGCCATTTGCCGCAAGGCGGCCAGGCAAATCGTCACTAAAAACGCCAGGAAGGTCCGGGTAACCGTCCAGAACCTGGCGCAATTTTTAGGCGCCCCCCGCTACCGGTACGGCGTGGCCGAAAAGGACGACCAGGTGGGCACGGCCACCGGCCTGGCCTGGACGGAAGCAGGCGGGGATACCCTGAATATCGAGGTTACTTTGTATAAGGGCAGCGGGCGCCTGATTCTCACCGGCAAGCTGGGCGAAGTGATGAAAGAGTCCGCCCAGGCCGGGTACAGCTACGTGCGTAGCCGGGCGGGCCTGCTGGGCATCGCAGAGGATTTCTTCGAGAAAAACGATATTCACGTGCATATTCCGGAAGGAGCCATCCCGAAGGACGGTCCTTCCGCGGGAATCACCATGGCCTGCGCCCTGGCGTCGGCCCTGACCGGCCGGAAAGTAAGGCACGAGGTGGCCATGACCGGCGAGGTAACCCTGCGCGGCCGGGTGTTGCCCGTCGGGGGGATCAAAGAAAAGGTGCTGGCCGCCCACCGGGCCGGGATTAAAAAGATCCTTCTCCCTAAGGAAAACGAGAAGGACCTGGAGGAGATCCCGAAGAAGATCAAGAGCCAGCTGGAGTTTGTTTTCGTGGAGCATATGGATGAAGTTCTTGAGGAGGCTTTACTGGAGGGAGAAGATGGACAGGTATCCACCGGCGCGCTGGAGCCGCTGCCGGCCATGCTGCCCGAAATCTCCTACCAGCAGAATATTTCCGGAGAAAGGGGACCGCAGCCTCCCTCATGAGCGCCGTTGGTTCTGTTGAATTTTTTACCGCGGCGGCAAGCATAGAACAATGCCCGGCCGGACAAAGGCCCGAGGTAGCCCTGGCCGGGCGTTCTAATGTGGGCAAGTCGTCGGTGCTCAATACCCTGGCCGGCCAAAAAAATCTGGCCGTCGTAAGCAAAACGCCGGGGCGGACGCAAACCATTAACTTTTATCTGGTCGATGGAAAATTCTTCCTGGTTGATTTGCCGGGGTACGGGTTTGCGAAAGTGCCCGCAGAGCTCCAAAGACACTG
>DAISHP010000049.1:0-8866 GCA_036822475.1 Bacillota bacterium | reverse complement strand
AGTTTTTACATTCCGGAAACGAAAGAAACCATTCAGGCCAAACACCGCCCCATTGTGGTGATCACCAGCAACGCGGAAAAAGAGTTGCCCGACGCCTTTTTAAGGCGCTGCATCTTTCATTACATTGCCTTTCCCGACGAAGAAATGATGAGCCGGATCGTCCGGGTGCACTATCCCGACCTGGAAAAGAATTTACTGGCGGAGGCCCTGAAGGCTTTTTACTGGGTGCGGAGCATCAGCGGCCTCCAGAAAAAGCCCAGCACCAGCGAACTGCTGGACTGGCTCCAGGCGCTGGTAGTCGGCGGCGTTCCCTACCAGCGGATCAGCGCCGAAATACCTTTTTTGGGCGTGCTTTTAAAGAAGAATCAGGATTTTGAGCTGGTTTTAAGACGCCTGCAGGCGGGCGGCGGGCAGAAAACTTCGCCGGCTTTGGGCGCCGTCCGCCGCGGCTGGTAGCCGGCGGCGTCCGGGCCAGGAACAGGCAAGGTGAACCAGAAAATGTTTACGGGATTCTTCTATGCCCTGCGGGAGGAAGGCGTACCGGTTTCTTTAACCGAGTGGATGACGCTGCTGGAAGCTTTGGACAAGGGGCTGGCGGGGGCCAGCCTGCACGGTTTTTACCGCCTGGCCCGGGCGGTGCTGGTGAAAAGCGAGGCTTATTACGATCGTTTCGACCTGGCCTTCGCCCGTTATTTTCAGGGGATCGAGACACCTCCGGAGCTTGCCGAAAGGGTTCTGAAGTGGCTGGAAAAGGCCCTTCCTCCCCTGCAAATCGATCCGCAGCAGCGCCAGCCGTTTGCTCCCTGGGATCTGGAGGAAATGCGCCGCGCCCTGGAGGAGCGGCTGGCCAGACAAGACGGGGAGCATCACGGCGGCAGCTACTGGATCGGCACGGGCGGAACCTCCCCCTTCGGCCATTTGGGATACCACCCGGCCGGGCTGCGCATCGGCGGGGAGTCGGTCAACCGCTCCGCCGTCAAGGTGGCGGCCGAGCGCCGGTACCGCGACTTCCGCACCGACGAAACCCTTTCCACCCGGCAGTTTGAGCTCGCCCTGCGCAAATTGCGGGAACTCAGCCAGAACGTCGACGCCCCTCCGGACGAGCTGGACGTCGACGCCACCATTGACGCCACCTGCCGGAAGGCCGGACGGCTGGAACTGGTCTGGGCAAGACCGCGGAAAAATATCATCAAACTAATCTTGATGATGGACTCCGGCGGCTCCATGACCCCCCATTCCCGCCTGTGCGGCCGGCTCTTCAACGCCGCCAGCAAAGTAAACCACTTTAAGGACGTCAGGTTCTACTATTTTCATAATTGCGTTTACCAGACCCTTTTTCTCGATCCTTTCTGCCGGGCGAACGCTTCCGTGCCTACGGAGGAAGTATTGCGCAATCTGGGTCCGGACTACCGCCTGATTATCGTCGGCGACGCCAGCATGGCACCCAGCGAACTGCTCATGGCGGGCGGCGCCATCGACTGGACGGCATATAACGAAGAGCCCGGCCTGGTCTGGCTGCAAAGATTGGCTGCCCACTTTCCTTACGCCGTTTGGCTGAACCCGCTCCCGAAAGCATACTGGCCTGCTACGGAGGGCCGGGACACCATCAGTATCATCGGTCAGGTCTTTCCCATGTTTGAACTTACGGTGGAAGGTCTGGAGCAGGCGGTCAGGGCATTAAAAACAAAACGTTAACGTGAGAAAGTCAGTGGTTTGGAGAGGAAGCAGGGGAGACAGGCACCCTTGGACGTGATTGTTGCCCAAAACCTGATCAAAGAGTATAACGGCTTCCGCGCTGTCCGGGGGATCAACTTCCGGGTCCGGGAGGGCGAATGTTTCGGCTTCCTGGGCCCCAACGGGGCAGGGAAGACGTCTACCGTCAGAATGATCTATTGTTTTTCCCCGGTTACTGCGGGACAGTTAACTGTCCTCGGCATGGACGTCCGCACGCAGGCAAGGGAGATCAAAAGGCGGCTGGGGGTGGTTCCCCAGGAAAACAACCTGGACCCGGATCTGAAGGTTTTGCAAAACCTGCTGGTCTACGCCACTTTTTTTCGCCTCCCGGAGCGGCGGGCGCGGGCAACGGCCCTGGAGCTGCTGGATTTCTTCGGCCTTGCCGATAAGGCTGATGAAAAGGTAGACGCCTTGTCCGGGGGGATGAAGCGGCGGCTGACCATCGCGCGCGCCCTGATTAACAAACCCTGCGTGCTCATTCTGGACGAGCCCACCACCGGCCTGGACCCGCAGGCCCGGCACATGGTCTGGCAGCGCCTGCGCCGCCTGAAAGAGCAGGGAGTAACCCTGATTTTGACCACGCACTATATGGAAGAAGCCAGCCAGCTTTGCGATCGCCTGGTGGTGATGGATCAGGGGGAGATTCTCGAAGAAGGTGAACCCCGTCAGTTGATCGCGAAGCATATCGGGACGGAAATTCTGGAGGTCGGCTTTGCCGTTGCCCGGGAAAAGGAAATTGTCCGGGAATTAAACGGGTTGATCAGGGGTCACCAGGTTGTGGGGGAGAACATTTTTTTATACCCGCACGACAGTCAGGAACTCCTCCGGGCGCTGCAAAAGATGCCTTTCCATTTCGGCCACCAGTTCCTGCGCCCGGCCACCCTCGAGGACGTCTTTCTCAAACTTACCGGGAAAAAACTGCATGATTAGGGGTTAGACCCTCCATGCCGCTTTTTAGCGGCACCAGCAAAGGATAAAAATTAGAGTGTTGTTTTTCAGGGTAAAGGTATAAAGGCACAGAGGCACAAAGAAACAGGTGTGACCAGGGAATATTTTACTTTGTGCCTTTGTGCCTGGTATTTTCAGGGTAAAACTTTTAAGTCTTCGTGAGCATCTATTTTCAAAGGCAGTGACGAGAAGTGCTGAGAGATTTCTTCCGGATCGACATTTCCCCCCTGGTCTGGCCGGTTTTCCGGCGTCATTTAATTGTTTTCAGCCGGAACTGGAAAGTCAATCTCACCTTTAACTTTTTCGAGCCGCTCCTTTACCTGGCGGCCCTGGGCCTCGGCCTGGGCGCCTACGTCTTGCCGATGGAAGGGCTTCCCTACCTGCACTACCTGGCGCCGGGGCTGGTGGCTTCCTCCGCCATGTTTGCCACAACTTACGAATGTACCTACGGCACTTTTGTCCGCATGGAGTTTCAAAAAAGCTTCCACGCCATGGTGGCGACCCCGGTCACCATGGACGACGTGATTGCCGGTGAACTTCTTTACGGCACCTTTAAAAGTGTGCTTTACGGCTCGGTCATTATCGTCGTCATTGCCGTCCTGGGCCTGGTGGGATCCCTGTGGGTGCTGCTGGTACCGCTGGTGCTGGCGGTTGCCGGTCTGCTCCTGGCGGTTATTTCCGTGATCTGGACGGGCCTGGTGCCGAACATCGACAATTTTAACTACTTCTTTTCGCTGATCATCACGCCCCTTTTTCTGTTCTCCGGGGTTTTCTTTCCGGTCTCCGGCCTCCCCGAGATCATCCAAAAGGCCGCCTGGTTCAGCCCGCTCTACCATATCGTTAACCTTATCCGCAGCCTTGTTTTGGGCCAGGTTGACCTTTCCCTGGCCGGGGAATTAATCTGGTTGCTCGCGGCAATTGCCCTGCTGTTGCCCTTTCCCTTTTATTTAATGCGCAGGTTGATGATCAAATAGCGGTTTGCTAAAATACGAGAAGGATTTTTATCATTTCTGGAGAATTTTATGCAAAAAGTCCCGTCCAAAAGAAAAGAGGAGGTTAAAGGGAATAATGAAAAGGGTTTTGGTGGCCGTCGACGGTTCCGAAAATTCTTTGCGAGCGCTTGAATTTGCCCTGGATTTGCAGAAAATGTGCCGCGATTTGCAGCTTACCGCCCTTTATGTCGGCCCTTCCATTTACGGCATATTTCCCGAGTCCGGGTTATCGTCCTGGATCCGGCAAAAGGATCTGGATCAGGAAATCGAAGAAAAAGCCCAAAAAATTTCGGAAAAAATTGACGAAATGGCCGGCCGGTACGGACTGTCCGTGGAGAAGGCCATCGCCCGCGGCGACCCCGGGGCGGCCATTTGCAAATTTGCGGAAGAAGGCGGGTTTGACCTGGTTGTTGTCGGCACCCGCGGGTACGGAGAAGTCAAAAGCATTGTCATCGGCAGCGTCAGCCACAAGGTTTTACATCTCTGTCAGTGCCCGGTGGTAGTAGTTAAGTAAGTAGGAATGCATTTTTTTATTCATGCAGATAATTGTAAGCAGAAAAATAATTGACGCCAGATTTTCTGACCATTTGCTCAATACCATCTTTCTTCGCAGTTCATTTGCCCTTGCTCGGGGGTTAATTTAAAAATGCCGGATCTCCTCATCCTGATTAAAAAACGCTATTCGGTGCGGCGCTTTAAGCCCGACCCCGTCCCTCCCGAAATTATTGCCGGGCTCTTGGAGGCGGCCCGCTGGGCCCCTTCCGCCGGCAACCTGCAGCCCTGGTTCTTTTACGTGGTGACCCGGCAAAAGGAAAAGGAAATGCTTGCTGCCGCCGCTTTGAACCAGCGTTTTATTGCTCAGGCGCCAGTCTGCATCGTGGTTTGTGCCGAGCCGGACCGTTCCGCCCGCGTCTATGGTGACCGGGGGCGTCATCTCTACTGTTACCAGGATACCGCCGCAGCGGCCCAAAATATTCTCCTTGCGGCGGCCGGTTACGGCCTGGGAACCTGCTGGGTGGGTGCTTTTAAAGAGGAGGAAGTCAAACGTTCCCTGGCCATGCCTGCGGGCCGGGTACCGGTAGCGCTGATTCCCGCTGGCTACCCCGCAGACGACCCCCTCCACCGCCCCGGGCGGCGGGAGGTTTCCGAAATTTCCAGTTATTTGTAAAGAACTTCCCGTGGGGACGTTCGTTCCTTACATAGGCACAAAGGCACAAAGACACAAAGGGATATGTATGGACGACCGGGAATATTTTACTTTGTGCCTTTGTGCCTGGAAAACTTTGTGCCTGACATTTTCGAGGAAGTTGCCCATAATGGCTTGCGTCCTCCCTCGAAAATAGGGGATAGGGATTAGGGGTTAGGGATTAGGGATAGATACTTTATACATAATTATTTTCATTATTAATGGAGAGAACGAATGTTCTCATGGGGAACTCCCCATAAAAGAAGAAAATAGTTTTGGGCAACAAGAGTTTTATCCTTAATCCCTATCCCCTAATCCCTAATTCCTGTTTTTAAGGGAGCGTGGTTACCGGTGGGTTATCCGAACCTTTTCCCGGCCGAACTCCGGCAGCGGGCCGAAAAAGCCGTGGCCATGCTTGGCGACTGCGCGGTTTGTGCCCAGGAGTGCCACGTGGATCGCCTCGCGGGCGAAAGGGGTTTTTGCCGCGGAGGCCGACTGGCGGCAGTGAGCAGCTGGGGGCCGCACTTTGGCGAGGAATCCGTTTTGGTCGGCCGGCGCGGTTCGGGAACTATCTTTTTTGCCAACTGCAACCTGGCCTGCCGCTTTTGCCAGAACTGCGACATCAGCCAGTACGGCGAAGGGGAGGAAGTAAGCGCCGGTGAACTGGCCAGAGTGATGCTGGAAGTTCAGGAGATGGGCTGTCATAACGTCAACCTGGTCTCCCCCAGCCACTACGTGCCGCAGATTCTGGAAGCCCTGGTGACGGCGGCGGAAAACGGATTAAAAATCCCCCTCGTTTACAATACAGGGGGTTACGACGCTCTGGGAACGCTGGCCTTGCTGGACGGCGTGGTGGATATTTACATGCCGGACATCAAGTACGGCGATGACGGAACGGGGGCGAAATACTCGCGGGCGCCCCGCTATTTCACGGTGGCTAAAGCTGCCGTCAAGGAAATGCACCGCCAGGTGGGCGATTTGCAGATTAACGAAAAAGGGGTGGCCACCCGCGGACTGTTGATCCGCCACCTGGTGATGCCCGGAAACCTGGCCCGGACGGAGGCGGTCATGAAATTTATCGCGGAAGAAATTTCCCCGGATACCTTTGTTAATATTATGGATCAGTACTACCCCGCCCACGAAGCAAGGAAATACCCCGAACTATCCCGCCGGATCACCCGTGAAGAATTCCGCGAAGCCGTTCGCATTGCCCGCGCCGCCGGTTTAAGGCGCATTTATCCCTGAACCCCGCCTTGCCGGAGAGGCTCTGCGGAAGCGAAAGTCATCATCCCGCCTGGAAAATGGTAATTACCGGCAGTCCGGCGATCATACCCTCCGGGGGCTTTAGACCCGTAGCTTTGCGTCCTGCCCTTTCGGGCAGTTTGCCTTTATCGGAAAAGTAAGGAAGGGAAATTGTTCCATCAGTTCCTTGCGATGGGGATGGTTTTTGGGGTTTTTTGAATCGGACAGGTTTTTAAAAGGGAATGTAAATCCGGAGCCTTGCTCCTTCTCCTTCCTTGCTGTCTACTTCCACCCGGATGTCTCGGAGTTCTTTCCCCGTTTGCCCGCCTTCAGGTAACGGAACCTTCAGCTCATTGACCGCCTTCTCCATTTTTTCAATTTCCTTGATGATTAAAATGTTGTAGTTTTTTTCCGGTTTTTCTACGGCGAGTTGCAAGTAACCTTTGATTACCGAGAGCGAGTCTTGCAGGGCAAGCATGGTCTGTTCCAGTTTGTTTTTGTCCACCAAGCTTTTCAGCCCTTCCTTTGAATTAGATTCCTGGAAATTTTCCCTGCTGGCGCCAGGTAAGGTATCCATGCCTCATCATCACCCTCCAATCTGCATGTCTGACATTTAATAATTTTAGCATTTTCTGACGAAAGCGTCCAGACCGCGGAAAACCGTGAAAACCAGGGAAAATAATTTTCTGCGGCGGAGCGTTTTCCCGGGCGCCGGCAGAATTTTTCCGATGAATAAAAGGAGATTTTTTGCAAAATACTAACTCCGATCTGTTTGAAGGAGGTGATCGGATGCATCCCTGGCGGATGACGGAAATGGAAAAGCTCCACATCAGCGAACAGTTGCGGGCGGAGGATCTCTGCGCTAAAAAGGCCCGGTTTTATCTTAACCAGAGCCGCGACCCGGCCGTGCAGAACATCTTGCAGCAATGCGTGGAAAAAGGGCAGAGGCACGTCAGCGCCCTTAACGGGTTGCTTCAGGAGGCAGGGCTCTCCCATCTGGCCCGCCACTAAAATTTAGAGGAGGTGCGCACAACGTGGAATTCACTGACCGGGATATTCTGACTGATCTGTTGATCGGCACCAAAATGCTCTCTACCGGTTATCATACCGCCGTTCTGGAAGCGGCCAACGACCGGGTGCGGAATACCTTAATCCAGATTAATAACGAAGAACTGAACACCCAGAAGCAAATTTTTGACCTGATGCACGCCCGCGGCTGGTACCCGCTGGACCCCGTTTACACGGGCACGCCGATGGGGGCCGAAACCACCGGAATCCGTCCGGAAGCGGCCGCTATGGGGAGGACCGCCCCGCCCCCTCCGGGCGCGATGGGTCCGGGCCCGGCTCCGGGGAGACCGGGGTTCTAACCGGCCTCCGGTCGATGGAGGCCGGAAAACCACCTTTGGAAAATTTATTTGCTGCATTTGCTGCCGACTTCTGACTTCCGGCGGCCGGCTATTAAATCTTCTGCTGCTGCGGTAAACGAACCGGCAGCCCTGCAAACTTAGCCCTCGCTTGCTTCGTAATCAGCATAGCGGGGGCTTTGTTTTTTTGGTATAATAATTGGGTGAACGAATCTTTCGGGAGGATTCGTAATGCCGGAGAAAATTATCGTCCGGGGCGCCCGTGCCCATAATTTGAAAAATATTAACGTGGAAATTCCCCGGGGCAAACTGGTGGTGTTTACCGGCCTTTCCGGCTCGGGAAAATCGTCGCTGGCCTTTGACACCATCTATGCAGAGGGGCAGCGGCGCTATGTGGAATCCCTTTCCGCCTACGCCCGCCAGTTTTTGGGGCAGATGGACAAACCCGACGTGGATTATATCGAAGGGCTTTCGCCGGCAATTTCCATCGACCAGAAGACCACCAGCCACAACCCCCGTTCCACCGTCGGAACGGTCACGGAGATCTACGACTACCTGCGTCTGCTGTTTGCCCGCGTCGGGCGGCCCCATTGTCCGCGCTGCGGGCTGGCCATCGCCCGCCAGACCGTGGAGCAAATGGTCGATCGGCTGCTGGCGCTGCCGGAGGGGACGCGCCTGATGATCCTGGCCCCGGTGATCCGGGGCAAAAAAGGAGAGCATCAAAAGCTTCTGGAGGATATCGCCAAAAGCGGTTTTTCCCGGGTGCGGGTGGACGGCGAACTGATCGAGACGGGCCGGACCGTTCCGCTGGACAAAAACAAGAAACACACCATCGAAATTGTGGTGGACCGGGTCATCGTCAGGCCGGGTGTCGCCCAGCGCTTGAGCGACTCCCTGGAAACGGCCCTGCGCAACGCGGGCGGGGTCGCCATCGCTGCCGTCGTCGACGGGGAGGAAATCCTTTTTAACGAAAACTTTGCCTGCGTAGAGTGCGGGATCAGCTTGCCGGAAATTGAGCCCAGGCTTTTTTCTTTTAACAGCCCGTTCGGTGCCTGCCCGGCCTGTACCGGCCTGGGCGTCAAGAAGGAAATCGATCCCGATCTGCTCATTCCCGACAGGCGGCGTTCCCTGGCCGAAGGAGCCCTGGAAGGGTGGTACCGCGGCTCTGCCGCCTATGCTTATCTGGAGGGACTGGCGGAAAAATACGGCTTCAGTCTGCAAACCCCGGTGAATAAACTCAGCCGGGAGCACCTGGAAAAAATCTTTTACGGCACGGGAACCGAAACGATCCAGGTGACCTACCGGGATGCCTATGGCCGCCGCCGGAGCTACCAGACCGCTTTTGAGGGCGTGGTGCGCAACCTGATGCGCCGGTACAGCGAGACGACTTCCGAATATAT
>DAISHP010000048.1:0-8873 GCA_036822475.1 Bacillota bacterium | reverse complement strand
TGCCTGGTTCGCTTAAGAGCCAAGCCCCGGCACTCAGCTTCATGCTAGCGCTTCAGTCTTGCACCAAACCTTCCGGAAAGGCTGAGTGCCGGGTCGGCCCGAAGCGTTGGCGCGACGGCAAACGAACGGCGGGCGAAAACCTATTCTCAAGAGAGATCAAAATTGATACCATATTTCCAGTAGATCATAGCATACCGGGCAGGAGAAAACAAGGTTTACAAGAGCACCAAAGGGGAGAGGCACAGAGAGATCAGAAAAAGCAAGAAACTTTGCGCCTGCCGCAAGACCGCCCCGGACTGGAAAAACCTTCCGTCTTGAAACCTCACCTTAACGCTCGCTTAACCAAAACTTAATATTGACTTAACAGAGGAAAAAAGAATATGATATGGTGAAGTACATCACAAGCGTACTGCTTTTTGTCGAAATAAAGTCAGGAGCGATGGTTATGGGTGCGCCCTGGTATTCCATTCTTTTCGGCCTGCTGGGCGGGATCGGCATCTTGCTTTACGGCATTCAACTCATGGGCGACGGCCTGCAGAAAATCCTGGGGCGCCAGTTGCGCCACCTGCTGGAATCGGTGACGAAAAACCCTCTTTTTGGCGTTCTGGCCGGAATTGCCGTTACCATCCTCTTTCAAAGCAGCACCGCCACTTCCGTGATCCTGGTCGGCCTGGCCGGAGCGGCGGTAATCACCTTAAGGCAGTGCATGCCGGTAATTCTGGGTGCCGACATCGGCACGACGGTCACCGTCCAGCTCATCGCCCTGAAATTTACCGAACTGTCGTTATTTATTGTGGGGATGGGGGCACCGGTAGTTTTCTTTGCCAGACAAGAGCGCCATAAACGATTCGGCCAGGCCATAACCGGCTTTGGCCTGCTCTTTCTGGGCCTGAAAATCATCGGGGAGAGCGTGCAGCCCCTGCGGGATCTCCCCGCCGTTACCCAGGCCCTGCTCAACGTCAGCCAGAATCCGTTTCTGGCCGTGATCGTGGCCGCCCTGGTGACCTTTCTGGTGCACAGCAGCGCCGCCGTTTTAGGGATTATCATGATGCTGGCCACCCAGCACATGATTGACCTCCCGGCGGCCATTTACCTTATCCTGGGCGCCAACGTCGGCACTTCGTTTACGGCCCTGCTGGCCAGCGTTACCTCCCGGCGCGAAGCGCAGCGGGTGGCCCTGGCTCACTTCGCCGCCAAGCTGGGGGGAAGCGCGCTTCTTTTCCCGTTTGTACCCTGGTACAGTTCCTTCTTGAGTTCGCTGACCGCCTCCCTCTCCTTTCAGGTGGCTAATGCCCACACCATCTTCAACGTCGGCCTGGCGGCGGTGTTCCTGCCCTTTTATAAAACCGGCTGCCGGCTGTTGGAACGGGCCCTCCCGGATAAAAAAATTCCGGAACTGGAACCCAAATATCTTCAGGAGGAAGTGATCAGCGCCCCCTCGGTGGCGCTCGGCCTGGCCCACCGGGAGGTGACGCGCCTCTCCGCAGAAACGCTGCGCATGCTGGTCGATACCGAACGGGCGCTGTGCGGCGGCAACGCGGACATCTTAAGCCGCATTGCGCGCCGGGAAAAAGTCATGGACGTTTTGTACCGGGCGGCGGTGGATTATCTCACCCGCGTCCTGCGCCAGCCTTTGAGCAGGGAAGAGTTTGAGTACGCCATGGGTTTGATTCACGTCCTGGACGACCTGGAAAACATCACCGACGCCCTGGACCGGAACGTGAAAAACCTGATCGAGGCCAAGCTCGACCGGGGCGTGGAATTTTCCACCCAGGGGAAGGAAGAACTGGCCGCCCTTCGGGGCGCCGTCATCGACCTGCTGAGGCTGACCCACAAAGCGCTGGTGCAGATTGATTTCTGCCTGGCGGAACAGGCCGTCACCAGCCAGCCGAAAATTACGGCCCTTTTCCGGGAAATGCGGCAAAAACACATCCACCGCCTGATGGAAGGGGTTAAAGAATCGGAAGCCACCAGCAACCTGCACCTGGAATTATTAAACAGTTATCACCAGATCAGTGAACTGATCCGGGACGTCGGTTTTACCATCATCGAACAACTGGCGAAAGGAAAAATTTGCCTGCCCCAGTACCAGGGAGCGGGAGTTCAGAAGGAAGCATCCGCAAGGGCAGAAAAACCTGGTGTAAACGGGGAAAACGGCGTGGAGGGCAGGACGGATTTGAACGCGGACGGCAGGCCAGTCAGTTCGTCAGGAGCCAGCAGTCAATAAAGCGGGTGGAAATTTCTCCCTCGAAAATAGTCGTCGGTAAAGTTAAGTGCCAGGCACTTAACTTATTAACTTAAGCCCTCATTTTCATTCTTTATGGTAAGGACGGCAGTTCTCATGGGCAACTCCTCCTTAATTCTCAATCCCGCCTCCAGCTTCCCGCCTCTCACTTCTCATCTCCGCCTTCAGCCGCCGCTGCAGGCTGGTGTACCTTTTCTGCGGGCGGGCGTTTCTTACCGCCATGGCCAGGGCTTTTTTGTCGCCGACGATGACCAGCAGCTTTTTCGCCCGGGTGATGGCGGTGTAGAGCAGGTTCCTTTGCAGCATTACGAAATGCTGCTTGAGCAGGGGAAGCACCACCGCCGGGTACTCGCTCCCCTGGGCTTTGTGCACGGAAATGGCGTAGGCCAGGACGAGTTCGTCCAAATCGTTGTAATCGTAGCTGACCCGCCGGTCTTCGTACTGCACCAGAATTTCCTGCTCCTCCAGGTTGACGTGCGCGATCCGGCCGATATCACCATTGAATACTTCTTTTTCGTAATTATTTTTAATCTGCATCACCTTATCCCCAAGGCGGAAAAGACGCCCGCCGCGGACGACCTCTAAGCCCCGGGGATTAAGCAGCGCCTGCAGCTCCGTGTTCAGCCTGTCCACCCCGGCCGAGCCCTTGCGCAAAGGGCTCAATACCTGGATGTCGTTGACCGGATGAAAGCCGAACCTCTTGGGGATTCTTTGCGCGCACAGCTCTTTTACTGTTTGCAGGGCGTCCTCCGGATCCCCCTTTTCAATAAAATAAAAATCCAGGCCCCGATCATTTTTGAGGAGCGGAAATTCGCCCCGGTTCACCCGGTGGGCGTTGACCACAATCATGCTCTGCCGCGCCTGCCGGAAGATTTCGGTGAGGGTAATTACTGGCACCGTGCCGGAACCAATGACGTCCTTTAACACATTACCTGGTCCTACGGAGGGAAGCTGGTCCGTGTCGCCTACCAGAATCAGGGTGGCCTGCGGGGGGATAGCCTTTAAAAGGTGGTTCATCAGCAAGACGTCCACCATGGAGGTTTCGTCCACAATCACCAGGTCGGCCGCCAGCGGGTTTTCCTCGTTCCGGGCAAACTCCCCTTCCTTCGGCTTGTATTCCAAAAGGCGGTGAATGGTTTTGGCCTCCCGCCCGGTAACCTCGGAAAGCCTTTTCGCCGCCCGGCCCGTGGGCGAGGCCAGGACAATCCTTTGCCCCTTCTTTTCCATGATGCGCAAGATGCTTTTCACCAGGGTGGTTTTTCCCGTCCCCGGCCCCCCGGTGATGACCAGCACTTTTTGCGCCGCCGCCTGCCGGATGGCTTCCTTTTGCTTTTCCGCCAGCACCAGGCCGCCGGTGTCCTGCACCCAGGCAATGGCCTTCTCCGCGTCAACGGGCAAAGGCAACCGGGGGGCGCAAGAAAGCCGGTGCAGCCGCCGGGCAATCATCTCTTCAGCCGCCCAGAGCGGCTTTAAATAAACTTCGCCTCGTTTTTCTTCTTTTCTTCCCCCCTCCTCCAAGACCACTTTCTCTTCCTTCGCCAGGACAACCAGGGCTTCCTCCAGGTGGCTTTTCCCGATCTGCAGGATTTCGGCAGCCCTTTCAAGCAGTTCCTCCCGGGGTAAAAATACATGTCCCTCTTCTGTAGCCTCCCAGAGCAGGTAAAGAATCCCCGCCTGGGCGCGTAAGGGGGAGTCCGGCGGGACGCCCAGATTTTGCGCGATGCGGTCGGCTGTTTTAAAGCCGATGCCGGCAATGTCCATGGCCAGCCGGTAGGGGTTTTCCCGCAGCAAGGCGATGGCGCTGTTGCCGTAGGCTTTATAAATTTTCACCGCGTAGGCGGTGCTCACCCCGTGGCTCTGCAGGAAGAGGATCACTTCCTTGATTTCCTTCTGCTCCGCCCAGGCCTTTTTAATCCATTCCACCCGGACAGGGCCGATGCCCTCCACTTCGTTCAGCCGATCCGGGTTGTTTTCGATAACTTCCAGAGTTTGCAGGCCGAATTTCTTCGTCAGGCGCCTGGCCATCACCGGGCCGACGCCCTTAATCAGGCCCGAGCCCAGGTACTTTTCGATCCCGGTCAGGGTAGCGGGGAGCACCGGCAGGCAGC
Organism: Bacillota bacterium; assembly: GCA_036822475.1. Lineage (GTDB taxonomy): Bacteria > Bacillota > Desulfotomaculia > Desulfotomaculales > Nap2-2B > JAIMBK01. The sequence goes on along the minus strand of DAISHP010000048.1, from coordinate 4,520 downwards.
TGACCGCCCGGAACTGCCGGCCGAACTTCGGGTTGTTGACCCACTTTCCCTGCAGTTTCAAGGTCTCCCCCGGGTGCACGGCAAGCAAATTACCCACGACGGTGACCAGTTCCTTTTCGCCCTTCACCCGCAGTTTCGCCACCGTGTAATTATCTTCTTCGCTGAAGTAAACGATCCTTTCCAGGATCCCCTCCAGGACCGCTTCCTGGTTCACCTTCGGCAAGCACACCCCCGCCCGCAAATTACGGGAACAACCCGGACAAAACCCGGGGGGAACTTCCTTCTTCTTTTCCGGGAAAAATCCGGTTTCCCACATATCTTAATTCCCGGTCACCGGCCAAAATCCTCCAAAGCAAAAATAATCAGGGCGGGGTGCCGACCCAAACCCGGGCCAACGGCCCCCCGCCTCCACCAGCAAGGCTTTCGGCAAAATTCTACCAGAGCTGGGCCGGTTCGCCGGAAGTCCCCGGCGAGAGGCCGGTAAGGGCAGGGAAATGCCGGTCAACGTCTGAAAACCAGCGGCACGTCCCGGAGGCGTCTGAGGGCCAACCGGCAAGAGAAAGGACAGGCATATCCAACGTTGCGGAGCAAGCGGCCGGGCCCCTTCACGGGATGCCCCGAAGGAGCCGAATGTTATCTCCTGCGCGGGTAATCCGGCCCTCCTGCTGCAGTTTCAAAAGGTGGGATTCAAGGATGGCCACGCCCGGAAAGATACCGGGGAAGAAATGGGCGGCTTTCTCCCCAAAAAGCAGGTTGAGCAACTCCGGAAATGTCTTCGGCCCGCTTGCCAATGCTGCCAGGATGAGCCTTTCCCTCTCCAACAGCCTGGCGCGCGTAGCCGCGATGGCCCCAGCGGCATCGGCAATCGGTTCGCCGTGAGAAGGCAGTAACAACGTCGCGGCCCGTTGTCCCATTTTTTCGAGACTGTCCAGGTAACCGGTCACGCCCCCCGAACTAGGGCTGTACCACGCCGTGACCGCACCCACCAGGTCGCCCGCAAAAAGAAGGCCCCTGTCTTTTTCGTACAGTGAGATGTGGCCCGGCGCGTGACCGGGGGTGTGGAGGACCTCAAATCGGAAATCTCCCGCCTGCAGTACCTCACCGTCCCGGACGGTGCGGGTCGGCACGCCCGCGGCCATGCCGCAGCCTACCCCGGCAAAGTAGTCCAAAAGGTCGAGATGTTCCATCCCGGCAGGGGAGCCATCTCCCCCGGGAGCCGCAAATCGCTCGGCAATGAGGGGGATATCGAAGGTGCCGGAGAGCAGGGAGGGATCTCTGGCCAGAGGGGCGTCCACAACATGGATGATCACCTCCGGGCTGACGTGCTCCAGGATGGCCGCCAGGGCACCCATGTGGTCCGGATGGGCATGGGTGAGCAGGATCGTATGCACCTCCTCAAGGGCAAGGTTCAACCTTTCCATCCCACCCAGCAGGCGCCCCAGGGCCCCAGGACCGCCGCATCCCGTGTCGATCATGAGCAGGCCCCGGGCGTCTCTAACGAGATAGACGTTGGCGGAAGCAGGCCACATGGCCTGTTTGCCGGGAATCATGAAGAGGCCATTGGGCAACATGGGATTCACCTCCGCTATTTTTGGTGGTTTCGGGAGCCGCCCCAGGCCTTATTTGCTGAACACGGCGCACCGACAACCTCAGCCGACTTCCAGAATGATTACGTTGTTCATCCCGTGCTTGCTCTGAGCCAGGGCCGTCCTGACACCAGGCAACCGGGCTGGTCCAGCCTCACCTCGAAGCTGGCGCACCAGATAAGTGAGCATCAGGAACCCGGTGACGAAGGCCGGATGCCCGACGGAAGCGGCCGCCGCTGGTGTTGATAGGCAGCTTTCCCTCCCGCGCCGCGAGGCCGGCCCCAAGAGCCCGGTAGCCCTCGCCCTTGGGGAAAAAGCCCAGATCCTCCAAAAGGATGATTTCGCAGATGATAAAGGGTTTGTAGATTTCCACCAGGTCTACGTCATTCGGCCCCCGACCCACCATTTCGTAGGTCTGCCGCGCCGCCAGGAGAGCCGCAAAGAACGATATCAACGGCTTTTTCTCCAGCAAAAAGCTGGAGGAGTCGTGCTGTTCCCCGTAGCCGGTAATCCAGACCGGGCGACGCGGGCGCCATGGATGACCCGGCTGTAATCCGCCGCTCTAAAACCGTCCGGTCCCCCACTTTTATTTCTTCGTACCTGCTCAATATTATTCCTCCCAAACTATTTAGAGAGCTACCAATGCATCTCCTTTTCCATTTCTTTAGTCCGCTCTTTCGATAATTCCACAAGATAATATTATTTAAACTTTCCGTAAAGATCATCAGCTTATGTACTGCTTTCTTTTGACACCATCCTGGTTGCCTTTTGACCGTCCCTGAGATTACTTCTGGAAATAAATAACACCTTTCAGATCTTTAAAATGCCGATCACTTGTAACCACCTGGCAGTTGTAAAGATGCGCCGTTGCATATACAAGAGCATCCGCCATGGGCAGACTAAATTCCAGACTGACGTCAGCCGCCAGAAGAGCAAGTTGAGTATCCAGGGGCACGACATTTGTTTTATGCATAGGTCCGACTGCAAAAAGGGCGTCTGCTTCTGAACGCTCACGCTTTATTTTTTTATATACTTCGTAGATAATGATCACCGGCGTTACTATATTTTGTAATTCATTCAGGTACCCGGCATATTGGTCGGCCAAAGGACCATCAGTGTAAAATTCCAGCCAGCCGCAAGAATCAACGATGATCAAATTCGCTCATCTTCTTCCCGCCAGTTGCGGATATCCATCCCACGTAAAAATCCGCGAAGCTCGGCAAGCGATTTTTCCGGAACCAGATTAACCACATCGCCTTTCAGGAAAACTTCTAACTTCTGGCCTTTACGGATATTCAACCGGTTTCTTATTTCCCTGGGAATAACTACTTGATATTTGCTGGAAACCCTGACTTCCACAATTAATCCCCCTTTTCTTTCATCGATAATTTAAGCGTATTACACGCCTTACTATCTTGTCAAGCCTCATGCTCCTAAATGGTTGAGCATCCCCGGGAACAGCCCTGCCCAACCGCAGCCAAAGGAACAGGAAGGGAAAAGGGCGGCCGGAAAAAAGATGCGCCGGGATTAACCCGGCCATTCTTACACCATTTTTACCTTCGGTTTTTTACATCCGGCCTTCCCAGGCGTTTATATAAGCGACCTGAATTTTAAGTTTGAACATTTAAGAGGGGTGCAAAGATTTCTTTTGCTTCCACCGTCAGCCCCTCCAAAACGAGGGATTTAACCCGGCCCTCCCCTTCCACCCGCTGGTTGAGAACAAATTTTCCCTCCTGGCCAACGTGCACTTCGATGCTCTGATCTTCTGGATCGACGACCCAGTATTCTTTTACTCCGTGCCGGGCGTACGTCCGGGCCTTTTTCTTTAAGTCGTAATAGCCGGTGGAGGGAGATAAAATTTCCACGACCAGATCGGGAGCGCCGTTTACTTTGGCCTTTTCAATAATCTGTAACCTGTTTTTGGCAATGAAAATAATGTCCGGCTGGTAAGTTTCTTTTTCTTCAAAATATACGTCAATGGGAGCATCAAGAATTATCCCTAAATCTTTTTCCGTAACAAAATTAACAAACCTTGCTTCCAGGCGCATGGAAATAATTTGGTGAAAGGTATTCGGTGCGGGAGTCATCACCAGCTTCCCTCCGATCAACTGGTAGGGCGCACCCTCCGGCAGCAGGGCGTAATCCGCATAGGTATAAACTTCCTTTTGGGGAATGACGAGTTCTTTGGCCGGCATAAAGTATCTTCACCTCCTGCTTGCTTGCTGATATTTTATCACGTTCAGGCGCAACAAGGCAATAATCGGCAAAATGTTTAAATTTTTTTCGGGCGCCCTGGAGAAATCTTTTGAAGGCAGCGAATAAACCATTTTCCCGGCACCGCCAGCAGGGCAAACAGCAAAACCAGCCCGGCGTAGCCAAACAGCGGGTACAATACCTTCACCAGCCGGCTGAAATCAAGCCCGGCGAAGGGGACGGCGGCCAGCGTAGCCGCCACGCCGATCAGTTTGTAGCGCCGGCCCCCCTCCGGCGCCAGGCGGCTGGCCAGGCCGTGGGCATCGGCGATGGCTGTGGTCAGAATGGCCACCCAGATGAGCAGCCCCAGCAGCGATTGCAATGCAAAACCCAGGTGACGGGCAATAAACAAAAGAGGTATTTCGTAGCTGCCGATTTCCGGGTAAAAAGCCAGCCCCGCCAGGGTAATCAGCCCGGCGGTAACGCCCAACACCAGCCCTCCCAAAGCTCCCCCCGCGATACCCACGCGCGCCGGGACGGTCTTCCCCAGCGACGACAAAACAGCTACCGGAACAATGATATTGTAAGACACGTAAAGAACGGCCGACCATCCCCAGGAGCCGGCCACTTTTTCCCCGGGCAAAGGGACAAGAAACTCCCCGGCCCCGGCCCCGGTCAGGCCTCCCTGTGAAAAATTCCGGACAAACACACCAGCGCCAGCGCGCAAATTTTCACCGGCAC